>CAYVEI010000287.1:0-4682 GCA_964450515.1 uncultured Terrimonas sp.
TACGATTGGATGCGGCGCTGGATCATGGCGGTGACCTTAGATGAGCAAGGCAACTACAAAAGCATGGAACCTTTCCTGGAACATCTTCACCTTACGGCGCCTATAGACATGAAGATCGGGCCCGATGGCGCAATCTATTTCCTCGAATATGGAACCAACTGGTTTGCAAAAAATGCCGACGCCCGGTTAACCCGTATAGAATACGCCGAAGGCAACAGGAACCCACATGCCATCATTAGTGCTGATCAATTATACGGAGCTGCCCCTTTAACAGTACATTTTTCGGGTAGCGGCTCTGTAGATTATGATCCGGATGATGGGATATCCGCCAGCACATGGAAGATCGGGAATGATACGCTCACCGGCGAACAGGTGCAATACCGCTTTGCTGCGCCCGGCGTATATAAGGTTCGGTTAACCGTAGAAGACCACCATGGAGGAAGGTCAGATGCGGAGATCAACATCAGTGTTGGCAATACCCCCCCGGAACTGGTGATCCATACAAAGAGCAACCGCAGCTTTTACTGGACGGATAGCAAAATGGATTATGCCGTACAGGTTACCGACCCCGAAGAGAATAAGATTGACCCCGAACGGCTCAGGATATCATTTACGTATTTCCCCGAGGCAAAAGATGTTGCAGTTGTGCTTGGGGATGAACAAAGCGATGGAAACACCCGGTTTTTCAGGGGAAGACAGCTTACCCTTTCGCTGGATTGTAAATCCTGCCACAGCCTGAAAGATTCCTCGGCGGGGCCGCCTTACCAGGCTATTGCACGTAGATATTTCAATAAAGATGGGGCTGTTGTGCAACTCGCTCAAAAAATAATCCGTGGCGGCGGGGGCAACTGGGGCGAAAGGCAGATGAGCCCTCACCCGGACCTGGCTGAAGCGGAGGCCGAAGAAATAGTACACTATATTTTATCATTGGCAGACACCTCAAAGATCAGCCTGCCTGCCAAAGGAAACCTACAGTTTAAAGAACACGAAAAGGATAAAGGGGCGTACCTGTTGTTAGCAGCATACACAGATAATGGTGCTAACGGGATCCCACCCTTATCTGCCAGGGAATATATTGCGCTGCGCCCCCCGTTCCTGAAGATGGAGCAGTTTGACGAGGGAACGGCAAGTGTAGTTTCACTCACCAGTCTTTCTTTCTTAAACTACATAAGCCGCTTACAGCACAACGGATTTGTAAAATTCAGACAGCTCGATCTTTCGGGTATAAAAAAACTCAAATACCGGGTGCAATTAGATGGAGAAGGCGGTAGGGTTGAATTACATCTCGACAGCCTGAATGGGAAACCGGTAAGCACGCTCAGTATCCCGCCTGGAAAACTGCAGGACAGGGCCAAAGACTGGATAGAGCTGACAACAGATGTAGTTCCCGTTGAGGGACTACACGACCTGTATTTTGTATTCAGCAACCCCCGGGCCGGCAAAAAGAATCTGTTCAATCTTGATAAGGTATATTTTTTAAACAAATAAAAGTGTATGGCACAGCTATTTGATCGCAGGCGTTTTTTAAAAACCTCGGCAGGCGCCACAATAGGGGCTGCATTGATCCCTTCGGCAGGTATGGCATTGAAAAAGCAATATCCTCCCAAAGGAAAGCGGATAGGTATTATAGGCCTTGATACTTCTCATACCGCCATTTTTTCAAAAACCTTTAATGCACAGGATGCAGATCCTGGGCTGGAAGGTTTTAAAGTTGTAGCAGCCTGCTCCAAAGGAAGCAGGGATATAGCCTCAGCGCTGGCAAATGTTCCTTCTGTTACAGAAGATATGCATAAGCTCAATATCCCTGTTGTAGATACAATAGAAGCGTTACTTTCAAAAGTGGATGCGGTATTACTTGAAACCAACGACGGGCGGATCCACCTGGAACAGGCTATCCCGGTTTTAAAGGCACATAAGCCCCTTTTTATTGATAAGCCCGTTGCGGCTTCTCTTGCTGACGCGCTTGCCATTTATGAAATGGCATCCCGCTATAAAACGCCTGTTTTTTCTTCATCGGCATTGCGGTTCATGGCAAATGCGCAGGAAGTGGCTAAAGGAAAAATAGGAAAAGTGAATGGTGCCGATACCTATAGTCCGGCTACAATAGAAAAAACCCATCCTGATCTGTACTGGTATGGCATTCACGGCATTGAGATACTTTTTACCGTGATGGGAACCGGCTGCAAAAGTGTAAGCCGTGTTTATATCCCCGATACTGATGTGGTGGTAGGTGAATGGGAAGACCAAAGGATCGGCACATTCCGTGGTTTACGCAATTCAGGAAAAGGGAGAGGGTTTGGAGGAACCGTATTTGGTGATGAAGGAATTGCTACTGTAGGACCTTTCGATGGATATAATAATTTGCTGGTGCAGATTGCAAAATTTTTCACTACAGGTATCCCCCCCGTTCCATCTGCTGAAACATTGGAGATCTGTGCTTTTATTGAAGCAGCCGATGAGAGCAAAGTAAAAGGCGGCACACCTGTTTATATCAAAGATGTAAT
The DNA here is from genome assembly GCA_964450515.1 of uncultured Terrimonas sp. GTDB lineage: Bacteria > Bacteroidota > Bacteroidia > Chitinophagales > Chitinophagaceae > Agriterribacter. The sequence continues at coordinate 2,505 of CAYVEI010000287.1, forward strand.
GCACAAAGCAGAAAAGATGCTGTAAGCGGAGTGATCATTGCGCCAGATCAGTTGTAGTGCCTGGGAGCATATAATTGCGTTTGCGGTGGCCTGCAGTCGCAACAATTGATATTATTAAAACAGGCTGAATAAATGTTTCGCCATAATAAACTCCCATCCCCTACCCTTCTTTCTTTACCAGCACTACCCTGCTCCTGTCGGCCTTGTAGATTTGATCAAAAAATTTTACCAGGTCGTTATAATCAGAGGGAGGAAACTGCCCGCTGAACCGCTCTATATAGCGATAGTATATAATTTTATCGGGCTGTACATCTACAGCGGAAGTATAAATCCCGAATTTCGTTTCTATTTTCGTTGGAGCAGGCATGGTTTCTACCTGGTATCCGGCAGGAATAGCAATAATGGCAGTATCAATGTCTCTATATTCATAATTAAGTGAAACAGGATATTTTCTTTTGTCATCAGACTTTAACTTTGAAGACGACCGGCTGATAATATTAGGAGTGATGAACAGGCGCTTACCGGTTATAGATGCATAATTCAATGCAGTTAAATCCAGTATTTCATTTATTACCGGGAGTTCAGATTTTGTTTCTTTATACTCAAATTTCACTACATCATAATGCGGCAGATCAATTCCCCTTTTCAGGTATTCTAATTGCTTTTCATGCGAATAACCATTTACCAAAAAATGCAGGTCATCCTGTTGCATAGCCCTGTAGCGGGTATTAATATTTATGGTCAGCAGTCCTTCATTATTTATTTGGCCTGACGCTTTTCTGATCTGCAGGTTTTGATCAATTCCATAGCGTGGCGTTTTCACCAGCTTTCCTCCATCTTCATCTATCAGCAATACCGGTCTGTCTGAGGTAAAGCCGCTTAAATACCCGGCAGGTGCTGTTTGACTGGTACATTCAAGCCATACCGTATCTTTTTGCAATGGAACACATAAAATAATATGATTAAACTGGTCGCTGGGAAAATCATCCCTGAAATAGTTTTTTCCTTCGCCCGATTTTACCAGCGTATAATGAGACCTTATTCCCGCTTCTTTCAGAAGTGAATACATATAATTGGACAAGGCCTTGCAGTCGCCGTATTTTCGTGCAGCCACATACGCAGCATCAAAAGGCTGAAGCCCTCCTATGCCAAGCTGGATGCTGATGTAGCGGGTATTTTGTTGCATATAATTATACAACCTTGCAATTTTTTCTTTGGGATCGGAAACAGGATCAGTAAGCTGGTGAACCACCTGCTTTATATTTTCAGGCAGCTTATCTCTTCCCTGGTTAAGGGCATAAATAAATTTCCCCAGTCCCTGCCAGGTAGACATATCGCCCTGATACTTTTCTATTTCAAATTTTGCTGGAGCCAGGTATACCATTGGCACCAGATAATCCCACGCGGGATAGGCGTATTCCAGTTCTATAGGTTCAAAGTCTTTTATTTCCCAGCGGTAGGCTTTATTCCCTTTTTCGGTTTTAATCTCCGGCTCTTCTTTATAGTTAAAAGCCTTATACCGGACCGGGAAATCGGCAGGCGCCACAACTGTTATGGCACTCTGCATCACTGCAATTTTCTCATTGTCTACCGGATCCCATGAAGGAAAGAAATAAGTACAATTATATTGCACAACCGTTTCATATTCTACAGTATAAGGATAAAGACGATAATAAAAACCGTGCACTTTGATCCTGCTGTCATCTATCAGGCTGATATCATCCGTAGCGCTTAAATCTTTGATCTCGCCTTTTTTGAGACCCTTAATTTTTTTCCCATCTGCATCAAATAAGCTGCCTTCTATGCTTTTTACCTCCCGTAATTTATCATACCCGATCACTTCCATAGCGTATTTATCTCCTTTTTCATTCAGCACAGTAAGTGCGTACTTATGATATTTACGCGATTTCCCGATATCCTGCACTTCAAATCTTATTTCTTCCATCCGCTTTACCGCATCTGCATTTTTTAATAAAACTTCGGGGATTTTACTCACCGCATAATCACCATCGGCAGCAAACGCATAGCATACGCTTAACAAAATGGTGATGGCTACCAGTATTTTTCGGGTCATGGCTTAGTTTTTCTTTTTTAATACTATAGGTTCTGCATGTTTTTTTACCACATAGCTGAAAAATTCCCGCAGATCATTATACTCTTCAGCAGCATAAGTGGCCC
>CAYVEI010000288.1:0-4672 GCA_964450515.1 uncultured Terrimonas sp.
AGTGCATCTCCTGCGTAATAAATATCTGCCGGCCCGGTTGAACTGTTAAAGGAAGCCTCATCTAAAAGCGTATTTGCTTTTTCAAGATTAAGCAGAACACTGTCATATATGCTTTGCTGGGCGTCGAATATCGGGAAAGTGTTTTCAGCACCTCCCAGGTTTCCTTTTAACGCATCGGTATAGGGAGCATCGCCCCACAAATCAGTTATCAAACCAAAAATAAGGCTTTTCATTACCAGTGTTATGCCCTGGTGCAATGGATAGTCGAACTCTACGGCCTTATCGTATACAAACTGGTTATTTCTTAAGATACCGTAATAACCACCCCAGTCATTAGAATTTCCCCAGTCGTAGTTATTGTGTCCGCCTGCCCAGCCGTCTTTCTGTGTATGCTGCATTACGCCGGCTATATCAAGATAACCCAGGTTAACAAATGCCCTTGCCGATTCTGTTAATACGGTAGACAGCACTAAATTCGGATTGGTGGTGGAAGGGTCTGCACCATTAGGATTTTCGTTAAGCTCCACCAGGTGTTTCTGACATGATAGTCCCGCAATCATGGATACTATCGTCAACGATATGATATAAATCTTTTTCATATAAAAAGGTATAAATGTCTTAGAATGTTATATTAAGTTTAACTCCTACCGGTATAGACCATGGTGTTACATTGTATCGTTCAATACCCTGCTTAAATTGTATTCCGCCCTGAACACCTGTTGTGGGCTGAAATGCATTTTCAGGGTCAATACCAATTTTGGCCTTAGTCCATAAAATTACATTCCTGGTATATACACCAAAACTAACATCCTGCATTCTCAATGATTTCACCAACGACTGCGGCAAAGCATAGGTAAGCGATAATTCTCTCAGCTTAATATAAGAAGCGGAGAATAAAGTGGGCTCCATAAAATCCCAGGCATTACTTACCGCATAAAGCAGCGGAATGGTTTTTTTCGTTTGATCGTTAGGGTCATCCATACCCAGAATATTTTCTCCCAGGTTTTCTATATATCCTGTTGGATTGCCGTTAGCATCATAACCCGACGGATAAACTCCCGGGGCAATCAAACCGCCATAAGGCAAATTAAATCCGGCTATAGATACCGGGTAACTTGCCTTTTCCGGTGAGGGCCAACCCACCCGTATAAATTTTTGACCGTGCGGTATTATCAATTCATCTGCATGAGCAACTAAGTAATCACGCAGTTCTTTGCCGCTCATGGTACCCGGATCCCAGAAATTATCAAATTGCAACGCAGCCCTGCCATCTTCAACACCATAACGATAGGTTTGGGAAACGAATTGCCCGCCATTCCTCCAGTCAATCGTAGCACTCAGCGTCCAGCTTTTCCAGCTAATGGAAGTTTGCGCACCCAATATGAAGCGGGGGTTAAAATTGCCAATTTTATTTCTGGTTTGGAGTCCGTCCAACGCTACCCATTTGGCGCCATCTTCGTTATTGCCATCTAACAACGGCCATCCGTAATAAGGTGAAGATTTATCTTCCACTACTCTTACTTTAGGCCCGTAAATATCTCCCACCTCTTCTCCCAAAAACGTATAAGCGCCACCTTTAGCATCTTCCCAATAAGTAAAATAAGGCATTTCATCGGCCAGCTCCATTATTTTCGTACGGTTGCGGGTAAGATTGGCACTGATGTCCCACCGCCAGTTCCGGCTTTGAAAAGGTGTACCTCCTACAGTAAGCTCATAGCCGTAGCTTCGGATCAGGCCGGCATTAATATTCTTTGAACCATACCCGGTGGAGGATGGCAAGCCTGTACTGAATATCTGGTTCTCATTATCTACCAGGTAATAGGTAGCCGCTAAGCGGAACCTGTTCCTGAACAGGTTAACATCTATACCTGCTTCATAAGAAGTAGCCAGCTCCGGTTTAAGATTTTCATTGAGCAGGGTTCCCGAAGTAGTTAGCCTGGGCACATTTCCCCAGGTGCCTGCATTGCCTAAAACGCTATATAACATATAAGGGCTGGCATCATTACCCGCCAGGGCGTAACCGCCTCTCAGCTTGATCAGGTTAATATTCTCCGAAGTAACCCCTAATATTTCATTCGCCAGAACACTCAGCGAAGCTGACGGATAAAAATAAGGCTTAGCGCCTGGCAGGGTACTTGACCAGTCATTACGACTGGTCAGATCAAGATAAATCATATCCTTAAATCCAACTGTTGCCATTGCGTACAGGCTGTTTACCCCCTTTTCAAAGCGATTGTTGTTATAGTTAAGATTGGCAGGGAGGATATTCTGAACGGTGAATACACCTGGAACAACCAGACCTGTACCGTTTTTAGTGGCTATACTTTCAGCAGAACCATTCAGGTAGCGTACATTTCCCCCACCCGAAACGGAAATATGAAATGCGTTAAGATTTTTTTTATACGTAAGCAGGAAATCGGCGTTGCTTTCAAAATTCCTGATATTGGTAATACCATAAGCGCCGCGGGGATCACTGGTGTAGCCATTTGATATTTTAGTTTCTCTCTTTTCATTAAAGTTATCCAAACCATAGCGGAGCATCAGGCTGAGGTCGCGGGTGATCTGCCAGTCGGCCTTTAAATTACCATACACCCTGTCTCTCACAAATGAATTATTTACTTCGTAGGCCAGAAAATAAGGGTTATTAGCCGAAGGATGTGTAGATACTACCGCAAGCCCTTCCTGTCCGGGTACCCAGTAATCTTTCAAATCCAGAATATCATTATTTGGCGACACGGCATAAGCCCATTGTAAAGGATTGGCGCCTCTTTCGCCGGCAGGCCGGTTATTGGACCTGTTCCTGCTGAAATCAATATTGGTGCTCAGCCGGAAATTGTTGTTTACTTTAAGTGCAGAGCTAATATTAAGCGTATTGCGGAAAAGGTCAGAATTGGGAACAATACCCCTGTTGCGCATGTCGGACAGGGAAACACGGTAATTCATTTTTTCCGTACTATTGGCAACGGATACACCATTGGTTGTTGTGATCCCTGTTTGTACAAAATTTTTAACATTGTTAGGATGGGAAACCAGCGGAATGGCAATTTGCTTACCATTTTCATCTAAAGGGCTGTTCCACTGGATGGCATTATACCCCCTGTCTAATTCCGGGCCGCCAGAGCCTCCCGATTCATCTATAATTACATAATCCGGGTTAAAACGCGGATCCGATACCCCAAGCGGATCAGTAAACAAATTACCCGATATACCAACCGGAATGGCAGGAAAAATACCACTTGCATATTTCGTTTGCCAGTTTAAAAACTTATACGGCTTTTCAAACACGGTATTCGAAATAAAGTTAACTGTGGTTTTGTTGAGTCCCTTACCGCTTTTGGTAGTGATCAGCACCACGCCATTACCTGCTCTTGAGCCATACAGCGCAGCGGCACTGGGTCCTTTAAGAACGGTTGCACTTTCAATATCATCAGGATTAAGCCCTCCGATAGCGTTTCCATAATCCACGCGGTTATCATTACCTACCTGGCTTACATTATTGAGCGTATTGGCGATAGGTATGCCATCTACTACAAACAAAGGCTGATTATCATTGCTGAGGGAGGTAGCCCCGCGGATCACCATGCTTACGGAAGATCCGGCTGCACCGGTTTGATTGATCGTAACACCGGCTACCTTCCCCGACATGGCATTCAGCACATTTTCCTGCGCCACCCGGTTCATTTCTTTACCGGCTACTTCTTCAACAGAATAACCTAATGATTTCTTTTCACGCGTAATGCCCAGCGCGGTTACTACTACCCCGGAAAGCTCCTGTGCCGCACTTTCAATGGTAGCGTTCACCACCGAACGACCCGATACCGCAACTTCTACCGTTTTATACCCCACATACGTAAATACCAGCACACTATTCGTGTTTTTAACGGTAATAGCATAATTGCCATTATTATCACTGGTGGTTGCATTCGATGTGCCTTTTTCCGTAACGGTTACCCCCGCAACAGGCCCGTTTTCATCGGTTACCGAGCCGCGCACCGGAAAGTCGGCCGCAACAGCAGCCAGATTTAAAAATAGCACCAGGCTAAAGCAAAATAATAACCTGGCAGTAAAGCAGCAAGTTCTCATAACAATTGATTGGTTTAATAAAAAGATTTTTGTTTTCAAGTTAGATTAGAATTACAATCCTCACTATTGTTTTTCAAGTAATAGTTTCATGGGAACATCGCCTAAACCCGGGAGAAACACAGATATGGCAAGATTTAACCGGGTTGCCGTAATGTTATTGATCCAGTGCGGATCTCTCTGATCTTTCTCAGGGAATAACGCCAGCACCGAACTGTACACTTCCGTATCCCAGGCGCCAGACCCGCCGGCAAGCACTTTAGCACCACCGCCAAAATCAACAATCCCGTCTACAGTATAATTACCATCGCTATTGAAGCTATATATATTGCTTCGAGTATACACAAATGGATTAGCTCCGATTGCCCCGGTTAAAAGCGCATTAATGGTAGGATCATCCAGCATGCTCATCCCTTCTTTCAGCGGTATTTTTCCAACACCGGGAACAGTAACACTGGTAGATACGCCCAGTTGAATGTCTTTCTGCTTCCAACTGCCGGTTACCCATTCTTTTTTGGCCGCGGCAAGGTCTGTTTTAGGCGATTCATCCTTTTTGCAGGAAGCAATAAAAAAAAGGGAAGCAATAAGCAGT
>CAYVEI010000289.1:0-4668 GCA_964450515.1 uncultured Terrimonas sp.
CAATCCAAAAATTCAATGGCGTAAGTTTGCCGTTACGGAAGGTCTCATCATAAATAAAGTTTTCCATTTTATCATAATACCGGCTGTAATAATTAAAGGGTTGATTGTTTTTATAATGCAGATAGTAGGCGTTAAAAGAAAGGTTATCACCCTTTTTAAAATTTTGCTGCAGGTTAACATTAATGCCATAATCCTGCCAGTTGTTTAACTCGCTGTTGGAACTGATGGACAGGGTATCCGGATAGCCATTCAGGTTAAATGAAGTAGTAGTTTGCTCCGACTGTCTGTACCAGCGGCCATTGCTGGTCAGCAAAATGCCTATCATTGTACGGGAAGCAAGCCGGTAATCAAATCCCAGGCGGGCGCTGTGATTGCGGGTGGTATCCGTTCTGTCAGCATCGCTATAGGTTTCATAAATAGCCCCGTTATTTGATATCCGGTTGTAACCGCTGATGGGTAACGGTTTTTTTACCCGGGTATATGAAAAATCGCCATAAATGTTGAGTTTGCCGGTACGATGATTGAAGTTGAGACCGGTTTGTGTTACCCATCCTTTTCCATAGCCCAATGTGCCGTAGAACGATCCGTTGGTGCCTAAGTTGTCATTCTGCTTCAATACGATATTGATATACCCGGCATTTCCTTCGGCATCAAAATTGGCAGGCGGCGTGGTGATGAGTTCTATCCTGTCAATGTTCCCGGCGCTCATACCATCTAACATCTGCACGACTGCGGAAACCGGCATGTAATTTAGTTTCCCGTTGATCATAACCCGCACGCCTTCTTTGCCCAGCATTGCTATCGTGTTGCTTTGCCTGTTAACGATCACACCGGGTGAGCGTTCCAGTATTTGTAATGCGGTGTTGCCTGCAGAGGTAATACTGTTGGCTACATTGATCGTAAGGCGATCGGGCTTTTGTTCGTAGAGCGGTCGTGTTGCCGTTACCGTAACGTTGGTTAAAGTGGATGTCAATGCTTCCAGCTTCAGTATGCCGAGTTCTGTATTTTTAGTGTCGGAAAGCACCTGGAACAGGGTAGTACGGTGAGATGAAAACCCCGTATGGGAAAAGTGGATGCAATAATTCCCGGAGGCAACATTGTCGAAATAGTAATCACCGGTATTGTTGGTAAACGTTCCTTTTACAAGAGCAGAATCAGCCGGGTTCAGTAACAGCACCGTTGCGGCTGCCACCGGGCTGCCGTACGTGTCTGTTACAGTACCATGGACTTTTGCCTGGGCAAACAATAAAATGGGTAAGGCAGGAAGCGCGGATAATGCTGCAATAGCTAACAGACTTCTCTTCATGATGAACAATTTGTGGGCAACGCCTTGCTGCCCGGTTATTGTAAACATCTTCACGGGTAAGAAGTACGCCCGTTTTTAAAAAAGCCGGGGCGAGGTTTTAAGAAGAGATTGAATTGGCTAACATCTTTTTTCATGGACAGGATAACAGGCAGGATTAGTAAAATTAAATAGCAACACAAATACCCGGGTGGTAAAAAACAGACATTTTTAATGCAATGCACCCCGGCAGCCCTTACTAAGGTGTATTATGTGGTTGTGTGAAGTAAGTTGTAGGAAGTAACTAACGGATTAATCCCCGCATTGTTAATCCTAATATACAATTTTTTTTGAAAGATTACAATTCGGGTGCATTTAAAATTGTAGCGGAAAAAAGAGCGTAAATCAGAGGAACCAAGCGAGATAAACCATGGCAGAATCATCCTTGTCGTTCCTTTTGCTTCAACACTTATGCTTATGCACAATGTTATCTACGGGACGCTATTCCATATCCATACTCCTGTATACAATTTTCCCATCTATCATTGTTAGAAGGCTCCTGGTAACCGGCAGCTTTTCTTTAAATTCAGCATACGCATTTGTTTTAGTATATGCAATAACAGCTTGTTCTCTTGTAATATTCTCGTCCGGGCTTGTTTGCTGCGAAGTTATCATCATCATATCCCAAAAGGGATTGATGGTGCCATCGGGTGCAATACCAACTAAAATATCATCCCGTAAAAGTGAACGTAACGGGCTGCCCTGATTGTATTTGGGTGTATGCATTATGAGTATGCCATAATTTCGCAATAGTTTTCGTTGTTCATTTGCAGGATTGCCTATCATGTTGTGCTCTATTCTTACTCTCAAAGGACGCCATTGTTCAGGAGTGCCGCTTCTTTAATTAAGTTAAGCACAATACCAAAGGCGCTGTCGCCGGAAATATGCATCATCAGTTGCCGCTTTGTTAAAAGCGCTTCGTTAATGATTTTTTTCAGCATATCCACAGTGTAATTCAAAGGACCAAAGTGATTAATCATATACTTAATCCCCGATATGGTGCTCATAGGTGTGGGATGTGATTCAGTTATTGGCCACTCTGAGAGCTGCCTGCCTTCTGCTGTTGCTCTTAGCCAGGCTGCAATTCTCAGCCGCTGTGGAATAGATGCCTGTTTTATTGCCTTTTATGGCAAGCGCCTGTACATACAGGTTGCCGGTATCTGCAGTGAAGATTTTGCCGTTGATCAGAAGGATATCTGCCTGCGCAAATATTTGTTGCGTTGTACCAGGCAGCATTGCCAGGAACAATAGGTAATGTTTCATAACTGACTACATTTTTAGTTGGTTGTTCTCAATGAGTGCGGTAAATATTATGATACAGACCATAGTATTTCATGGCATCGTCCCTTGCGTCGCAAGCACTTCATCTGCATATCATTGGGCAACAAATGGCAGTAAGTTCAATTTGTTCTCTTGTGCGTATACAAACAAAAAAAATGATCCTTTTCCGTGCTTAAATATGAAATGATGATAAGGTAAAATTAGTGACTGCATGGAGCTGCGGCATAGAACAAATGCGACATTTTACAAAGATACGGGCGCATTGGAATCGCGCTGAAGTCGGAGCGGGCTTTTTTCAAGGTCCGTCTGAAGGCCGGTTGGCGTAACGCCTGCAAATGCTTTAAAATCCCGTATCATGTGCATCTGGTCGGCATAGCCACAACTGTGTGCGATGGAGATCCAGGAAATTTCCTCGTTTCTTTCCCGCATATACCATGCTTTGGAAAAGCGGGCCAATCGTGCAAAAAGCTTTGGCGGCATACCTATTCTTTCCAGGAACTGCCGCTCCAGCTGGCGTGTGCTTACACAGGCTTGCTTCGCCAGCCGGTCAATATTACTGAGGTCGCCGTTTTGTATATTTTGCATGAGCACCTGCTCAACCGGCAACATGCCTTTTAACATGCTTACTTTTTTAAGCAAATAGGATTGGATAATGTCAATCATTGAGTCGTAATTAACGGTTTCCCCAAGCCGTTGCGAAATACTGTCAATGTCATTTCCTAAAAATAAGGAGGCATCAAAGGGCTGGTCTATCATCTCTTTCATAGGGATGTTGAGCAAACGATGCATGCCGCCCGGCTGAAAGCCTACCATAATGGTGAGCTGGTTATAACCCATGGTCAAATCAACCCGTGAAAGCTGGGGGCCGATCAGCATGCTTCGGGGCGCTACTCCGGTAAGCCGGGTAGCATGATTAAAGGAAGACATTTTATCGTAAGGATAAAAATAAAGGCAGTGCTCCGGTTGCGGCGGGAAAGGATTTACCGGTCTTGGCTTATTGGTGTCGAGCTGGTAATGAACAAGCATGATGCGGCTGATAAAAAACCGCAGCTCAGGCAATGGCCTATAGTGGTGGAGAACCATGCTTGTGTTTTAGAATGTAAGTTACAAAACCTCCATATTCAGTGATCAAACCTTTTGCCGGGTTAACCTGCCCATTGACGGCTGACCCGCTGATAGTCGTTTGCTTAATCTTTTACATACCGGAACCGGCTGCCATTCAGCAACGGGTGCTGACCCACAAGCATGTTATTCGTAAACAATAAAGTAAAATCTTCAAAAAACACTTCTGCTATCCATTTTTCAAATGCAAATTCAAAGTTGTTCTGGATTTTATTGGTTACGATAAAAGTATAAGGATGATCGGGGAAAAGCGGGGAGAAGATCTGTATGGAGTCTACTTCATTTTTAGGAAACTTAACAATGCCGTCATCCCCGGTAAATAATTTTTGTCTCCCTCTTGCCGTATACAATATACATTCTATTCCGCGTATGATCCCGGGATTATTGTCTGTGAATTTTACGGTTACAAAATGATCATTAACCCTCCTGGCGGATAGAAGTTTAAAATCTCTTGCGGGTTTTACGCGGCTGTTAAACACGATGGTGTTTTTTTCCTGCGACCATCTTCCCGAACCATAACGGTCGAGCCCGCCATAGGTGAAAAAGAACGTAAAAGTATAATTGGGCTTTAGCTGGAAGCCACTGGTGGTTTCTTTTACACCTTCAAGAAAATAACCTCCTGCAACATCGTTAGTTTGCTGGGCAAACAGTGCAGAAGAAAAAAAGCATATGCTGAATAATAACTGAATTATTTTTTTCATACCGGGTAAAGATTGATCTGCAGCATTTACAATGATACTCCTTTCTTTTTCATTTCTTCCGCCAGTTTTTTGGGCAGAGGGCGGCAGGAACAATGTTTTTGATGCTCTCTGTGCCATTTAACCCTTTGCTCAAAACCGGCATTTGCAGGCATGCGGTTCTTTTCATGCCAGGCACGGTTAATGGAAGAAACTGGTTTCGGCACTTTGATGGCTTTATTTTAA
>CAYVEI010000290.1:0-1192 GCA_964450515.1 uncultured Terrimonas sp.
AGCGATGCTGAAATGAATAAGATAAAACAGTTTTTCGCAGACCTTGACGTTACAGCAGGTGAAGCATACGCAACTGCCGATGCATTGATGAGGGAGTATGAAGCAGCGCTGCAAGACAGAATGCAAAACGGGTTGGAAGAAGCAAGGGGGCTTAAAACGGCAAAAGAAAGGGCAGGCTATGCTGCTAAGTATTCTCACCCTTTCCGGTATGGTGTGGAAGCTTTAAAAACCATTATGTACGACCCTTCATTAAGCACCTCCTACACTACCCGCATAGAAAGAGAAAAAAGATACAGGCAGGAGCAGGAAACCGCCCTGAAAAAATCATTAAGCCACTATGGAGAACAAGCCAGGGCAATACATAAAGAAATGAACGGTATAGAAGGCGGCGAAGGAGATATAAAAGGTGAAGAACAATTAGAAAGGTTATCAATACAGCTATGCCAGCTCGACAACAGTTATACACGGGAGTATAACAGTGGTATATCAGAAATTAATAACGAGTATATCAGAAAAATGGAAGACCTGCTGAACCAACAATTGCAGGAGAACATTTTCTGGGCAATCATTCATGCCCAGCCGAATGACCCCAACGGACTGGTTTACGGATTATATCATTCCTACCTCAGCGAAATAAATTCCTTTAAAAGCCTGTATACAGATATCCAAAAAATACAGGAATGCCGTAGCAGTGGTCTTGTAGAACAAGAACCAACAATAACCGGCAAACTCAAGCAATGGGAAATAGATCATTGCAACCTGGATTGGGGCGCTGACTTAATGGTAACGGGCTTTTATATGAACTGTCAGGGTTTTAAAACCTATGCCAGGATAGGTGCTGTGAAGGTTGAGTATGGTGAAACCATTGACCCCGTAACCTGGAACCCCACCGGATATACCGCAAAGGTAGAAGTAGGCGCTAAAAAAGAGTTTGGTGTGGGCAAAACGCTCAAAGGTGAGGTAGGGGCAACCGTCGGCGGTTCGGTAACTTTTGATGGCGGAGGCAATGTGGTAGATGTAGGCGTAAAAGGCTCGATTGGCGCCGGTGTTAGCGGCCCGCTGGGCGGCAGCGCAGGCGGCGACCTTGCCGGTGGCGAATATACCCTGAGGGGCGGTTTCAACGGTGCAGGGCCTTCGGTAAACTCACCGGGAAGCAGCTTTTTAAGAGGTAATTAGAAAATAAGGCACTAAG
>CAYVEI010000290.1:1292-4667 GCA_964450515.1 uncultured Terrimonas sp.
TTAGTGGCAAAAAATAAACACATGAAAAATTTACTGTTTCTAATTTTATTGATATACAGCATCACTGCTTCCGCACAGGAATGCGACCAGGAAGCATTAAAATCCCAGCCTGGCAAATGGCTGCCCCAACTTAAGGATTCATATACCAACGAACCATACAATATCTCTGCGGCAGATATTGCGGGCGCCCGAAAAATACTCACCCGCATTCAGCAGTTGTTCCAGGAAAAGTACAAGCCCACCGGCACAGACGCTTACCACCACTTTCATTTTATGAATGATTATTTCCCGGGCAGCAACACCTATGGCAACAGGTACACTTATACCCTACGAAATTTCCTGCTTTATTGTTTGGATGGAAAAAAGCAAACAAGTGCCGAAGGAGTGGGTTCGTTTATTCATGTAAACAGGGGCGGCTCATTATATACCGAATTTAGCGAGATACCGGTTTACGATGAACAGGGCAAGATAAATAAGGAAAGCCTGGGTTTCTATTCTTTGTCATCAAAAGAATGTAAAGATGGAAAACTTCCCGACCTGTCTAACGGGTACCTGGCTTTCGAGGATGGCAACTGGTATTCCGTTTGGATAACCCACGAAGGCAAGCAGCCTTTCCGCTATGTAAGCCGTAAAGAGTTTTTAGAGAAACAAGTAGCCATTTGCCAGGCAAAAATAAAAGAGCTGAACGAACAATATGCAAAACCGGCAATGCTTGCGGCCATGAATGCATCGGGCGGCGCTTACAAAGAAGATATACTGAAAGGAAAGAAATTAAGCTTGTCATTGCAGGAGAAGCCATTGGAAGCCTACCGGCAGGATTTGAAAAAAGAGGAGGCCTGGCTCAACGAAATGGCAGTAGTAAAATTTGAAGGTGGTGCGGAACTGAGCCGTTTTGTTTTCACCACTTTGAACGATGGCGCTATGTCTGTGCCCATTATGCCCAACCCCGGCTACTACAACCGGAAACTGCCTAAATGGGCACCACAGTTTATATTGATTGAAATAAGAGCAGCCGACAGTTTTTTCGGGAAAAACGTACGCAAAATCGTGGATAATAATATCGGATTTTTTAAAACCCTTTTAGTAAAATAATGAAAACAGCAACCCTCCTATTCCTGCTTGTACTCTGCGGCATCACTGTTTCTGCGCAGGACTGCGACAAAGAAGCATTAAAATCCCTGCCGGGCAAATGGCTGCCCCAACCCGGTGATGAAGTACACTCTGGCACACGCAGGCCTGCTGCGGCAGATGCCGCAGGCGCTAAGAAAATATTCAGCCAGATAGGTAAATTATTTCAGGAAAAATACAAACCCGTTGGTGTGGATGTCTATAACTATTTAACGCATAATACCTCCCCGGTCAGCAGCGCTTATGGCAACTGGTATATTTATACCATCAGCAATTTTATGTTTTACTGTTCTAACGGAAAAAAGTCGAGGAACAGCGAAGGCGTCAGCTCGTCTGTACATATAAACCCCGGCGGCGCATTAACGGTTAATTTCAGTGAGATGCCGGTTTATGATGAAAATGGCAAACTGAGATCAGAAGCGACCAATACGGGTGGTTTCTATTCCTTATCACCAAGGGAATGTAAAGGCGGAAGACTACCCGACCTTTCAAACGGGTATCATATCGTTGAGGGCTTTAAGGACTATTATGTATGGATTACCTACGAAGGAAAACAGCCTTTTCGATATGTAAGCCGCAAGGAGTTTTTGGAAAAGCAGGTGGTTCTCCTCGAAGCCCAACGCAAAGAAAGAAAGCCGGGGGATAGCAAAGAATTTTTGTCCTCATTTTTTGAAATGCCATTGGAAGCCTACCGGCAGGATTTAAAAAAAGATAGTGTCTGGCTCAGTGAAATAGCTGTAGTAAAGAATGAACCTATCACCGACCCTGCAACGAAAAAGTACCTGTTTAGCCGCTACACTTTTACCACGTTGGACGACCCCTCTATGATGGTGCCCATTATGCCCAACCCCGGCTATTACAACCGCAGCCTGCCAAAATGGGCGCCGCAGTTTATGGTGATAAACGTAGGGAGAACCGATGGTTTTATCGGGCAGAACATACGGAAAGTGGTGGATGAAAATATTTCATTCTTTACAAGCATGCTGGCAAACCAATAAAAAATGAAAATAATATTCCTCATAGCTCTGGTGGTTTCCGGTAATATCACTGTTTCGGCACAGGAAGGTTGCGACTCCGAAAAAATTAAAACTGCTCCCGGAACATGGACAACTTACGTTGACCAGAATACAGGTGGTCTTACCACAGCGGAACTCACTACCGAAAGGAAACTGATTGCTTCGATAAACAAAATCTTTCAGGACAATTATAAACCTGTTGGTGTAACAGCCCGGCATAGCGCCAATTATGATATGAAGCCTTCTGATATAGATAGCCGGCACCCCAACCGCTATGGTCATCCCTATTATTATCTGCTGATGAATTTTCGCAACTACTGCAAAGGCGGCAAGATTGAGAAACACGATCACTCCAATGCCACCCTGTTGATAAACATTAACAATGGCCCGGACATTGGGAATAAATATGATACCATTGCCGTCATTGGCCGGGACGGGGAGGTAAACAGCGATGCTTACGGCTACCATACCCTGGGCCGGGATATTATACCTAACGGCAAGCTGCCCGATTTGTCTGATGGCTCGTATGCCTATGGCGGTCCCGGTGCCACGTTTACTTCAGATTATATCTGGTGGGTTACCCGCAAGGGAAGCGAACTGCCTTTTCAATACGTAACCCGGAAAGAATTTTTATTGAAACAGGTAGCTATACAGCAGGCTCAAATTGCCGCTGCAAAAAAGCGATGGGACAATAAGGAGTTGCAGGATGTTTATAAACAATCCGGCCAGTTGGAATACTATACCAGTGCCCACAACAAGTTAATTACACATCTGGAAAAAACACTGGCCGCTTACCAAAAAGACTTGGAGAAAGATGCAGACTGGCTGAATGAATGGAGTGTTGTAAAAAGTCATTACAATGGCGAGTTTTCACGATTTGTTTTTACAGGGCTAAACGATTCGGAGTTTGTTGTGCCTGTAAAACCCAACCCGGGCTACTATAACCGAAAACTGCCCAAATCGGCGCCACAGTTTATGACCATTATCCTCAGCGGCGAACACGAAAAACCTGAAATACAAAAACTGAAAAAAGTGATAGATGATAACATAGACAAATTTGTGAGTATGGTGGCAAATGCAGGTAAGTAAACTCGCCGGTAAGTAATTTTTTGAGAGATTAACCTGAGAATAGCCACGAATACACGAATAGGTATTTGTGCATTCGTGGCAAAATTTACGTCCTTTTATTATGACCATAGCAGTAGTGACAGTCAGGTAATTCGCTACACTT
>CAYVEI010000291.1:0-4599 GCA_964450515.1 uncultured Terrimonas sp.
AAGCGTTTTTGCTTCTTTTTTCGTGATTGAAAAAAGAAGTCCGGGCATGGCAAAATACCATCCAGCTTAGAGCATTGGGTGGTATTTTAGCAAAAGGGATTTTTATAATATTCCTTCGTCTGCGAAAGAATAAAATCCTTCGGGGCTTAAAATAATATGGTCGTGCAGGGTTATATCCAATATGGCGGCAGCGGATTTTATTTTATGGGTTAATGCTTTATCGTTTTGACTTGGTTTTAAATTGCCCGAAGGGTGATTGTGGCAGAGCATCAAGGCCGATGCCCCTAACCGAATTGCAGCGGCAAATATTAAGCGGCTGTCTACCAATGTTCCGCTTATTCCACCTGAGGAAGCAGCATAAATGCCCAATACTTTATTGGCTCTGTTTAAATAGATTATTTTCATTTCTTCCTGTAATTCTAATGTGTCTTTATTCCAATGGTTCAGAAAGATTTTTGCTGCATCGGAGCTCTGGTGTATTTGCGGGCGTTCGCTCGCTTTAATCTAGGTTTTATAGACTAATGTAATTTCTGATACCTGGCTTTGCTGTAGGGTAGTATTCTGTTGTTTCATATTTCTGTGTTAACGTTAAAAATGACGGGTAACCATAAGCCACCCGCCTACTAAATCAATTGTAAGTGCTGATTAATTCATCTTTTGAAAAATCAGTACAGATATTAAATGCCTTTTGTGTTCGCTGTTGTGCTGTTCCTCCATAAAGGAGTGATTTTAATTTTGCTTCATCGTCTTTGAATGAACGGACGTTTTGAAAATAGCCTGTTACAGCGTTATACATTCCGTATAAAGTGCCTTTGGTCGTTTCCATTTGTTGTGTGGGGTTTGTCATGGCATATTCAAAAACAGTGTTGCAGATATTATTAAAGCAGGTAGATAGTTCATCCCATTTGCCTTTCTTTATGTTGTCGAATACTTCTTTATTCGGAACCATTGCCAGCTGTATCAGGTTGTGTAAACTTTGATCGCTGATCTTCACTTTTGCCCATTTGTTAAAGATGGTTTCGAGTTCAACGGATAAACGATTTGTTATACCCATTACTTTGTGAGCTTGTTCTAATCGTTCTTTTGCATTAGCTGTATGGCGGATTTTAACGGCGTTGCTATGATTACGCATAGCAGCATTTAATGTATTTGCACAAACTATACGTACGGGAGTAAATGCTGCGGTTATGCTGCCGTATCCGTCGTGCGAAGTGGTCAGGAAAAGGTACTGCTCGATCAGGTCATTGTTTCCCACTTTAATATAGCTTGGCAGCTTTGCGGTAATAAAAATCTTTGCACCTCCTGCGATTGCTCCCGCAGTTTCGTATTGGATACCCTCACCGCCTACGATGGCATCAAAGAAATTAAAGGCATCTACATTTTGTACAACCTGATAATCTTTGCCTACTATGCCTAATACATCGCCTGTGTCTTTTCGGATGGTGGCGTTATGTGTTTTAATTCGTTTTGTAAAATCCATAGCCTGACCCGCTGCATTAAAAGAGGTGGTATAGATATCTTCTTTTATTACTTCATAATCCAGCCCCGCAAATTGAAGTGCTTCTTTACTGGTCGGGTAGTCCTGGACAATCTGGCCTAAGCCATGCCATGCTTTTTTTTGTACAGAGAAAAAACTGTGTTGTCCTGTTTGCTCATTGAAATGAATATCGTGTGCCATTTTATATAAGTTTAGTTGATAAATGAAATAAAAGAAAGCGGTACAGATTCGTACCGCTTTGGTGTTTGGTTAGAACGGCAAATCGGCTTCTTTCTCGGTTTTGATTTCGGTTGATTCCTCTGTGGCGTTTTTACTTGTTTTTCCGTGCAATTGTATTTGTTGTACATGCAGGGTCAAACTGGCTTTTGCTTCACCACTTGCATTTTGCCAAGCGTTTACGCCAATTCTTCCGGCGATTTCTATCAGCATCCCTTTTTTCATGTGGGTAGCGATACCTGTACCCATCCAATAAGAGCAGTTGAAATAGTTAGTTACTTGTTTTACTTCGTCTGATCCTTTTGTTTTGAACCGATCATTTTGGGCGATTGTGAAGTTGACGACTTTGCGACCGTCTTGTAATTCTGCGATTTTCGCATCTCCTGTTAAACGTCCTACTACTGTTTGCATACTTTTTGTTTTTTAAGTGAATGATTGATTTTTGTTTTTTGTTTCTGTTAAAATGTTGCTTGTAAAAGAAAAAACGGAAAAAAAGAAAGCACAGAAACAGCGGATGTGCAGAAGGATTAAATACCAAAAGGAAACGGAATAAAAGAAAGGGTTGTGCGAAGATTTGTGTTTATGCCGTAAGCTTTTGGTTCGTGCGGTAGCCCGCTAAATTCGCTTGCTTTTTGCGCCGTTTTCTTACAAGCAAAAGCCAGCAGGCCTACTTTATGTGATACCTCTTCCTTATTTGTAGTAGCAAGATGAATTTGTAGTTCTTTGGATATAGTTAAACTTTTATTATTTCATATACGAGTTTGGATATTTAATTTTTTATCGTAATATTGCGATTGATATGGGGCTTACGAAAACTGAAATATTTACTGACAAGCAGAATAAACTAGCTGTAATGTTGAAGGCAATTGCCCATCCTGCACGTATAGCAATAATCCAGTATTTGGTAAAATCCCAAGCTTGTATTTGTGGTGATTTGGTAGAGGAATTAGGATTAGCGCAAGCAACCATTAGTCAACATCTGAAAGAGTTAAAGAATGCTGGCTTAATTCAAGGAACTATTGACGGGACGAGCGTGTGTTATTGCATTGATCCAAAAGTTTGGAAGCAATACAAGGGTGCTTTGGAAAGTTTTTTTTCGGCTGATGTTGGCAACAATTGGTGTTAATTTTTTTTGACTTTATTTATCGTAATATTACAATTAATCAATAAATATGTTGATATGAGTACAGAAAATCAATTGAAGGGATTAGTAAAGCAGAAATATGGTGAGATCGCCCTGCAGGCCAAGGCGGACAATGTAGCTTCCTGTTGTGGTTCGGGAGGGTGCTCAACGGAAGTATATAATATCATGACTGATGACTATATTGATATGAAGGGATATGTCGCTGATGCTGACCTTGGTTTAGGCTGTGGCCTACCGACTCAATTTGCAAGAATTAAAAAAGGCGACGTCGTAATAGATCTTGGGTCTGGGGCTGGCAATGATGCATTTATTGCTCGGTCGGAGACAGGTGAAGCAGGTAAGGTAATCGGAATTGATTTTACCCCTGCTATGATCAGCAAGGCACGGAATAATGCAGAAATGTTAGGATATGACAATGTCGAATTTAGGGAAGGTGATATTGAGAGTATTCCTGTAAGTGACAATTGCGCCGATGTGGTTGTCAGTAATTGTGTGTTAAACCTTGTCCCCAACAAGGAAGCTGTATTAAAAGATGTTTTTCGCATATTAAAACCCGGAGCCCATTTTAGTATTTCTGACATAGTTCTGAAAGGGGAACTACCCGTTAATATAAAAGAGGCAGCTGAAATGTATGCTGGTTGCGTTTCAGGCGCCATGCAAAAAAACGAGTACCTGGGATTGATCGAAACGCTGGGATTTGAGGGAATGATTGTAGAGAAAGAAAAGAAAATTATTGTTCCAGATGATATTCTGTCTCAATATCTCGACACAGACCAGTTAAACTCTTTTAAAGAGGAAGGCATAGGGATTTACAGTATTACGGTATTTGCTCAAAAGCCAATTAATAAACCTCAAGCCTGCTCCGGTTCGAATTGCTGCTAATAATTGATATAATGCTTCGATCTTATTTAAAGCCCGTTGTTATTACGTCATCAGTCTTCATTCTAAACCTTCTTTTTGGGTTCGATTGGAAATTTACAATCATCAATTTAATATGGCTACTGCCACTAGACTTCAACAATGAAAAAAATTCTAGTACTCTGCACCGGTAATAGTTGCCGAAGCCAGATAGCAGAGGGATATTTGCGCTTATTCGCAGGTGAGTATGCCTCTATATGGAGTGCCGGAGTGGAAACACATGGTGTTAATCCCCGTGCTATAGCTATAATGAACGATGATAACGTAGATATATCTGGTCAGACATCTAATCATATTAGCGAATACCGAGAAATAGTGTTTGACTATGTAATAACTGTTTGTGACAACGCAAAAGAAAGGTGCCCTTTCTTTCCTTCAACTGCGACAACGTTTCACCACAACTTTCCTGACCCAGCCAAAGCGGTTGGGAATGAATTTGAGATTATGGCAGAGTTTGGAAAAGTAAGAGATCAAATTAGGGCTTATTGTAATCAATTTGTCAAAGAACTGGTTTTGCCCCAATAGTTGCTAGGTATCGGAATGATAAATGGAGCGTCGCAAGGGACGATGTATAGAGAACCGGACGATGGTTATATAGTAATTGTTATTTTCTTCTTCTGGATGGTTGATTGCGGAATAATCTGATATTCCATGCGAGTAAAATATGGCCACCAGGTCTCAGTATACGATTGAATTCCTTTTTGGTAGCGACCGGTTCCATCCAGTGGAAAGCTGTGGCAACAGTGATCAGGTCGACACTGCTCGACCTTAAACCAGTTTGTTCAGCCCGGTGATTGCGGCTGCTGAATCCTTCGTGCATGCC
>CAYVEI010000292.1:0-4575 GCA_964450515.1 uncultured Terrimonas sp.
TCTACAATGTCTTCAAAAACATAATTATTGGGCCGGTAGTAGGGTTCATAAATGTGCTTACGGGCCGAATTGGTGCTTACTCTTATACTGTTCAGCCCTGCCTCACACAGTGTTTTTACAGCCGCTGGCTTAGAACCATTGGTATTGATATTGATGCTTCCATTGGGCGTATGCCTGCGTATTTCAGCAATGGCTTTGCTTATGGTTTCCCACATCAGCAGGGGTTCGCCTTCGCAGCCCTGGCCAAAGCTCACCAGGGGAAATGGCGCTGTTTGCAAATGCGGCACGGTAAACTCTACAATTTCTTCCGGCGTGGGTTTAAATGTAAGGCGATCCTGTGTAGAAGGTATGCTTTCTTCCTGCGGCTGAAAGGAAATGCAGCCAATGCAATTGGCGTTACATGCCGGTGATGAAGGAACAGGGCATTCCCATCTTCCAATAAAATAATTCCTGGCGGCCGGACAATGATAAGTAAGACAGCAATTTTCTGCCAGGTGCTTTACCAAACGGTTATGCGGATAAGCCTGTAATAAGGTATCAACTCCCTGGTGAATAAGCGTATCATCATAACCGCTGCACTCCTGCCTTATGTCCTGCTCAATACGTACTGCGGGAACATAAAACTGATCGTTAAGCCATGCCGCAGCAGTATAACAAAATAAAGGCAGTACCGGCGCACCGGGCTGCGTTTCGTAAGCGGCCAGGTATAAGCCGGTATGGGCAGGCGGAATAAAAGCGGCAACGGCCCATCCTTTCTCACACAACCGCATTTCGCCTGTTTGCACATCAAAGCCAATACCCCTCCGCCCCGGCAGTTCATACAATGAGCCGCCATCCGGTAAGGCTATCCAGTCTTCCACCGGCACCGCCACTGCGTCCCAGCCGGTTCTGCCAACAGCGTATAAGGAGGTATCTTCAAAAATGTCTCCACTGCCATTGGAATATAATATATATGGTGATTGCTGTAAAACTGCCATCCGCTTTATTGATCGTTTTTTGAATGGTTAAGACTGAAAAGACTATCCACAAATTCATGCTTATCAAACACCAGCAGGTCTTCCATTTTCTCTCCCACACCAATGAACTTTACCGGTATCTGAAAATGATTAGCAATAGACAATACCACGCCACCTTTGGCTGTGCCATCCAATTTAGTAATGGTAAGCGCGGTTACTTCGGTAGCCGCCGTAAAATGTTTTGCCTGTTCCAGCGCGTTTTGTCCTGTTGATCCGTCTAATACCAGCATCACTTCATGAGGCGCATCGGGAATTACTTTTTGTATTACCCGTTTTATTTTGCTCAGCTCTTCCATCAGGTGCACTTTATTATGCAGGCGCCCGGCGGTGTCAATCAATATTACATCAACGCCTCTTGAAACGCCGCTGGTTACCGTGTCGAACGCCACAGATGCAGGATCGCTTCCCATTTCTTTTTTTACAATGGGAACGCCCACTCTGTTG
Source organism: uncultured Terrimonas sp. (assembly GCA_964450515.1). Lineage (GTDB taxonomy): Bacteria > Bacteroidota > Bacteroidia > Chitinophagales > Chitinophagaceae > Agriterribacter. The sequence goes on from CAYVEI010000292.1 coordinate 1,461, forward strand.
CTCCATATGGTTAGCTGGTCAACAGCGGCTGCCCTGAATGTATCGGCGGCGCCCAGCAAAACAGATTTCCCGGCGATTTTAAAATTATGCGCCAGCTTGCCAATAGTAGTGGTTTTACCCACGCCGTTAACGCCAACTACCAGTATTACGTAAGGTTTAGCCGGCAGTTCCGTATTAAAGCCATAGGCATTTTTTTCGGGTGCGGCAACCAGGATCGCTTCAATTTCCTGCTGTAAAATGGTATTCAGTTCCGCTGTATTAAGGTATTTATCCTTAGCCACGCGGGCTTCTATGCGTTCAATTATTTTTACCGTGGTATCTAACCCCACATCAGCCGTTATCAATGCTTCTTCCAATTCATCTAACACTTCTTCGTCTACTGTATTTTTTCCCGCAATTGCCTTTGTTATTTTCGAGAAAAAATTTTCCTTCGTTTTTTGCAGGCCTTCATCAAGACTCTCCTTTTCTTTTTTCCCGAATAATTTTCCAAAAAAACTCATAATATCAATTTAATGCCGTCAACAATAAGATGCTGGTCACCAACTTAAAATACGAAGCCTGAAATTCGAATTTCGAAGAAACAAAACAATAAATCACACCTAATAATATAAATCCAAACGCATCAAAAAATCATCCTGCAGCATGTTCATGCCATAGCTAAACAGCGCTGTTTCATACACCACAAAACCCGCTTTTTGGTAAAACTGGATGGCCTTGTGATTATGTTGCCATACCTGGAGCCATATCGTATCAAATTTTTCACGCATGGCTACCTGCCTGCATTTTTCCATCATTTGCCTGCCTACTTTAAATCCCTGGTATTCCTTCAAAACGTATATCCTTTCTATTTCAATAGCGGTTTTGTCCGGTAATCCCTTTGCTATCCTGTCGAACCGCATCCTGGTAAAAGCCACCGGTTCATTATTCATAAAGCCAATATAAAAGCAGGCTTTGGGATTATTCCATTCTTCCTCTATCTTTTCAGCAGAAAGCCTTCTTTCTATATACTCCTGTACGGCGGCGTTGCTGCTTATTTCCGAATAGGTTTCCATAAAGGTTCTTTTTCCCAGCGCTACAATAATAGCGCAATCTTCCTTTACCGCTTTCCGTATATGAATAATAGTATCCATGCAATTACTTAAAATAACAAAAGCCATCGCGACAAATATCGTGACAGCTTTATACGCACTTAAAAATCATCCAATTATTTCTGAGCCAGGAACTCTTTAATTTTATCCTTATGCACAATAGCTTCTTTAAAAGTATATGCGCCGGACTTGGGGCTACGTACTGCACGTACCACTTTGGTCCAGTTCTTCGCGTCAGCCGCTGATTTCTGATCCTTTGCTTTTATAGCGGTTTTAGCTGCTTTTGCCATGATTCTGTTTTGAACTTTTTAAATTAACCTGCACATGCGTGAAATTTTGTAAGCACCTCACCGCGTATGCATAATAGTGATTACTTAATTTCTTTGTGAACGGTAACCTTTTTTAAGATTGGGTTAAACTTTTTCAACTCCAGGCGTTCCGGGGTATTCTTTTTATTTTTGGTGGTAATGTAACGGCTGGTTCCTGCCTGACCACTGTTTTTGTGCTCAGTACACTCCAGAATTACCTGTACCCTGTTACCTTTCTTAGCCATTGCTTATAAATTTTAAATTGTTATCAGATTTTTTCTCCCTGTGCCCTCAGCTCCTTTACTACAGTATACAATCCTTTTTTGTTGATGGTTCTCAATCCTTCAGTAGAGGTTTTCAGGGTTATCCACCTGTCTTCTTCCGCCAGGAAAAAACGCTTTGTTTGCAGGTTAGGTAAAAACCTGCGCTTTGTTTTAATGTTGGAATGCGATACGCGATTTCCTGTGATGGGAACTTTTCCGGTAACCTGACATACTCTGGCCATAATCCTGTTTTTTTGGGACGGCAAAGTTCCGTAAAATATCGTTACTATCAAAAAAGATTTTGCCTGTTTCAGCGTTCTTTTATCGAAATTAATGCATTATCGTTCTGTTTGGTGTGATAATTGCTCCGGAGAAGCAGTCCTAAACCAATATCAATGAAACCATTTGTAACAGCTTTGATGCTGGTATGCTATGCCGCGGTTAGCAAAGGGCAATGCCCCGCCTCTTCGGCTATTATACAAAAAGATACCCTCATCATTTGCGCAGATACTACCTATACGCTTACATTACCTGCCGGACCAGGCGATTCCTATACCTGGTCAACCGGGGAAACCACCAACAGCATTAACATAAATCAATCGGGGAAATACTGGGTTACTCTTGAAAATGCCGTTTGCCCGCCTGTTACGGATACCTTTACTATACTCTTTAATTCCCTGATACTGGAGCCAGCCGTTAAAGATACCCTTTTGTGCCTTAACCAGCCTGCTCCTTCATTAGTTGCATGGGGGAAAAATTTAATGTGGTACGATTCTCCCACGGCTGTTGCCGGCAGCCCTGTACCGCCAGTTCCTTCCACCGCCGATACCGGAATGATTTATTACTATGTTTCACAAACCATACTGGGATGCGAAAGCCCCCGGGCCAAACTAACGGTTGAAGTAATTGAAAAACCAGCCTTTGACCTGGGCGAAAATATTGTGATCCCCTGCGGAGCTAAGGGAGTGGTATTGCAAACCGTAGCACAAAAATACACCGACTATACATGGCAGGACGGCAGCACAGCCCCTGAATTTCTTGCCACAGAAGCCGGAAGCTATACATTAAAAGCAGGTAATATTTGCGGTTCGCTTACAGATGCCGTACAAACGGTGCTTTGTAATACCCGGTGCGTAAATTTTCCGAATGCGTTTACGCCTAATAACGACGGGCTTAATGATACTTTTAAGCCGGGTGCTTTTTGCCCGGTTACCACTTACCGCTTTATGGTTTACGACCGTTTCGGCAAAAAAGTATTTGAGTCTAAAAATCCGGCTTTAGGGTGGGACGGGAAGATAAACGGCAAAAAGGCCGATATGGGCACCTACGTATACTACTGCATTTACGATGACTTTATGCTGAAACGGGAACTATTACTGAAAGGAACCGTAACATTGATGAGATAGTGAATGGTGAGTGGGGTGCAGGTTACAGGGTGCAGGTTACAAGGTGCAGG
>CAYVEI010000293.1:0-4575 GCA_964450515.1 uncultured Terrimonas sp.
GAGTGGCTTTTAATTTTTCTCTTGGCGCCTGATGCAAATGTGAAGACAAATTGAACATTGATCCCGGATAGAAACTGCGTGAGGCGGTAGATGACAGTTTATAACAGGGAAGATACTTTTGGTATAAGATACAGAAGGCAAAGTCCAATGAAACGAAGAATCTTACAGCCATCAGGCGGATATCTGTTTTTGTTCAATTGGGAATTAGCCCATGAGGATCAATACCAAATTTTTTGGCAGCGCCTTTATCAAAGTCCTTGTAGCCTTTCACAGATTCGGCCAGCGTGATTACTTCTACATTTACGGCATCTTCCGCAGGCAATATTGAATGGTACGGAAGCCTGCTATCAGTCGGGGTTCAATAGCCTGAACCACTTCATAAAGCTATTTAAACGTATTGAAGGAATAACGCCAAAAGAATACCGTAACAGGTAAGGCGTAGCTCCTGCGGGGGTCACGGAATACATGGATTGTTATACCAATTTGCGTTCGGCATACATTTTACTGGTTATTTAATCTTCTTCATTTACTTTAAACGCGGTGTGATACCGCGGTTTTCTTTGAGGCGTATATACCTTCTTCCACAGTGATTCAGCTATCCAAAGCACCAGCATGGCAATCGCCGCTCCCAGCAGGGTATCCAATACCCTTCCCTGCGTCGTTACCGATACATTCGCATTGTGCCCGATGGTAGTATGGGCTAATGCTAACGGTGTAATGAAGATGAGCGCCAGTACGTAGTTGCGGGTTACTACTACTTCGGTAGCAAACTGCAGGGTCATAATGATCAGAACCAGCACGAAGCCGTAAGGATGAATGAAAAGAATGCCTTCAAACAATACGATACCAAGAAGTGTTCCCAATATGCGCTGGATGGCTCTTACTGTTGTTAGCCGCCTGTCTTTTGCGGCCTGTAATATCGCCACCGCAGCAATAATCACCCAGTAAGCCCGGTATGCTTCAAGCGGCTGGCTCACCAGTACTGCAACAATAACCGCGGCAACAATGCGGGCGGTGATCACTTTTCCGGTTTTGTCTAATCGGATGCGTAATGAAAGCGGCGAAACCTCCGCTACAGGATTACGCAGGAACGGTAAGGCTTGCAAGGTCATAACTACGAGGTAAGCAAGGATACTCCCAAAGGCAACGAGCATTGGAATCGTATAACCCGGAACAGCAGCCCCTCCCAAACTAACGGGGGCGGCTAAGTGACTGCTAACGGCGGCTACAAGTATAAACATGATGGGTCCGGGCGGACCAAGGCCGCTCCCCATTGTAAGGATACAGGCAAGCACTGCCACCACTACAAGGCAGGCCATGCTGAGCCATTCATTGCCCGAGCAAAGCACGCCAAGGGCCGATGCCGTCACAAGCCCTGCTGCAACCAAGGGAAGCGCAAGCATGCGTTCGTGTGTGCTCCTGGCTGCGCCATAAAGCGCGGTAAAGCCGCCCAGTGACGCCATTAATCCGAGCGACTGGTTTCCTGTGAAAGTAAATAATGCAACCGGCAAACCCATAGCAACTCCTGCCTGCACGCCAACGGCCCAGCGCCAGGGTCCCTCGTTGAGCGAGGTTACTTTTTGAGCCAGGTGGCCCATTCTTTTGATATGGTGCCTGATGTTCCGTTTCTTCATTGTTCAACAGCTAAAGAAGAGGGTTGCCGCCGGGCTGATCATTTTACCGGTTTCATGATCCTCATCTAACAGGTAAGGCTACAACATTTTTTTTAAAGATCATGGTGCGTATTAAATAATAAATGAAATTACATAAATTAAAGAATGGTTATATTCCCGGACAGATATCATACGGCATATTTCAAATTGTCGCCGGTTGGTGGAGACAACATGACCGTTAACTTAAGTTTTTTAGAGGAGGAAATTGCAGTCTCACTTTTCCGGCACGTGCAAAACCATAGCCGTCAACTTAAGAAACACCAGCAATAAAATACCCCGAATGGGGTCTAATTTGAATAGCCATTGGTTGCACCAATAGACAAATGAACATCTTTGATATTGAACCCTGCAAGGGTTCAACAAAAATTTAGACATTTTTACCACCAGTGGTAAATGCATCCATATCATCGCTCAAATAAACATATGAACTGGTTGCTTTTTTTTGAAATTATTTACCTCATCATCCTGATAGTGGTTTGCCTGCGTATTATTTATGATACGCGCAGCACTACCAAAACCTTAGCCTACCTGCTGCTGGCTATTTTTGTTCCGTTCGGGGGCATGCTCTTCTATTTTTCTTTCGGCATTAACTACCGGAAAAGAAAAATGTATACTAAAAAGCTGGTTGCCGATGACAGCATGTCGGCAACATTAAGAGAGCGCATCTACCGGTATTCAAAACATACATTTGAACAAAGCAGCGCCGATGTGCAAAGCCGCAGGGAGCTGGCCGTTATGCTGGTTAAAGACAGCCAGAGCCCGCTTACCACCGGCAATGAAGTTAAGCTGCTGGTAAACGGGGAGCATAAGTTTCCCGAAGTGCTAAGCGCTATTCGCCAGGCCAAACATCACATTCATATAGAGTATTATATTTATGAAGATGATGAAATAGGAGCTGCGATAGCGGATGCATTAATTCAAAAAGCCGAAGAAGGAGTAACCGTTCGCTTTATATACGACGACTTTGGCAGCCGCTCCGTTAGAAAAAAAATAGTTCCCCGCATAAAAGCAGCGGGCGTAAATGCTTTTCCTTTTTATAAAGTTATTTTTATAGCGCTGGCTAACCGGCTTAATTACCGCAACCACCGTAAAATTATTGTTATAGACGGGGTCACTGCTTTTGTGGGCGGTATTAATGTAAGCGACCGGTATATTAATAACGCTGCTGCTAACCCCCGGAAGCTGTTCTGGCGCGATACGCATTTGCGGATTGACGGTCCCGGCGTGTATTACCTGCAGTATCTTTTTTTATGCGACTGGAATTTTTGCGCAAACGACAAGTTGCAGCCCGATACCCTGTTTTTCCCCCGTTCCCTCTCCCTGCCTGCCAAAGGTAATAAAGTGGTGCAGATAGCAGCGAGCGGACCGGATTCGGATACCCCCACCATTTTATTTTCTTTGCTCCAGGCTATTAACCTGGCAACGGAAGAAATACTGATCACCACACCTTATTTCATTCCGGGCGAAAGCCTGATGGACGCGCTAACGGTGGCTGCGCTGGGAGGGGTTGCCGTGAAGCTACTTGTGCCGGGGGTTTCAGATTCCGTGCTGGTAAATGCGGCAGCCCGCTCGTATTATGGCGACCTGCTGAAAGCCGGTGTTGAAATTTATTTATATAATAAGGGATTTGTTCATGCCAAAACACTGGTTACCGACAGAAAGGTGGCTATAGTTGGAACGGCCAATATGGATTACAGGAGCTTTGATCTGAACTTTGAAGTAAACGCAATTGTATACGACAGGGGAGTAGCGAACGAACTTGCTGCTGTTTTTTATAAGGATATTGCCGACGCCGAAAAAAATGACCCTATGGTATGGGAGAATCGTTCTGTATGGAAACAATTGCTTGAAAAAATGGCGAGGCTGGTATCGCCGTTGTTATAAAATCAATTCATCGCTTTTTTTGCTTTTCTGTCCCGTGCCGCTCCCTGGCGGAAATATTCATCAGCCGAAAATACGCCGCTTCCTTTTATGACGAATACAATTAGCAGCAGCAGTGTGATAAGGGACAGGAAGAATTCAAATTTATTTTCGCCAATACTTTGGATATTCACGAAAAATACGGCCACAATAAGAACGGGAATTTGAACAACCGAGGCTATTCTTGTAAAAAGTCCTATAAATATGAAAAAGCCGCATAACAGACCAAGATAGGTGATTACCAGTGCCAGGGTGTTCGCATTGGTCGAAAAAACACCCACTCCGGTATGCTCGATCAACGTTTGGGCAATAGCAGTGTCGCGGATAAAATTGAAAGACTTCCAGAATAAGATCAAACCCAATGCAATTCTGAGAATAGTAAGCACACTGGGCTGCCTGCTGTTGAGCTTTACTGTATTAATCGTTTCACTCATAACCCAAAAATTATATTTATTGGGGATGCAACATGTAGTGGTTCATGTTGCACCATCTGCTATCAAAAATAACATAGTTTAAAGTTACAGTATTACTGAATGAATTCCTAATCCATGCATTCCTCTGTGTGCTTCTCTGTGCCACTGTGTCTCCGTGGTTCATTGTTTCATAGTTTCCTTATCCTTAAAAACCGGCAGGTTCCAGTGATAGCGGAGCGCTAAAAATCGGAGGATGAAGCATAAGGCAATAGCGGTTAACGACACTACGGTATCGGGCCAACGAAAATATGCTCCTGCTACTACCACTATAGTACCTGCCAGGGCGGCAGAAGCGTATATCTCTTTTTGGAATATAACGGGAATACGGTTAAGCAGCACATCGCGCAATACACCGCCGCCTACTGCCGTTGTCATTCCCAGTAAGATAGCCACTTCGGTGTTATATCCATATAAAAGCGCTTTGTGTGCGCCTGAAACGGCAAATAAGGATAAGCCCAGCGCATCAAACAGCAATACAGGCTGGTACAGCCGTTCCACCAGCGCATGCA
>CAYVEI010000294.1:0-4558 GCA_964450515.1 uncultured Terrimonas sp.
TAATTTTGATATGTTTCTTCCCAATTGGCTCGCAAAGTATACGAAGTATAATTTACGAGCAGGGCTTGCCGAAGTGGGGGAAATATAATTCCGTCCGCCCGGCTAACTGAAGCTAAATTTATAAATAAAAGTTGATGATTTGCACATAGCTAAATTAATAACGTCAAGCTGGATATGAAGCCAAATTGAAAAACAAAAAGTTGAAACACGGCTTCCGTCCGCCCCCATTTTGGCAAACCCAATTATGTGCATACCCCTTCTCGGTCTGTCGGTTGTGTCTATCCATTTTGATGCAATTCTGCATATGTGAAAATTGCAAATGCCTTGACGTTTTTTGAAGTTGTTTCATTTTAGCACAAAGAATTTTATTATCAAAAGTATGAGTGTTGCTGTCAAAGTTATCAAGCTGATTATTGAAATGGTCTTATTCTTTTCTTGACTCTTAGTTATGGTCGCAAACTTTTCATTCATTTTACTTTCAAAGTTGTTGAACTGGTTTGTGATTGTGTTTTCAAATGCTCTTTGAATTTGTGTTCCCTCATTTCGGATTTCAATTTGAATGTCTGACTTGTGTTTTTCTAATCTTGTGAAAATAGAACTGTCAAGTTCTTTTTGAAATTCCTTGTTCTGTTTCTGAAAGTCATCAAACTTATTTTCAATGGCTGTCAAAAGTTTTTTATGAAGTTCGTTGTTTGATGCACTGAACTTGTTGTGTTCTTCAATTAAGTTTTTCCGTTGCTGCTCAATCAAAACAGATAATTCTTTTTGAAAGGTATCGTTTTGCAGTTTTACTTTTTCATTGAATGAGTTTACTGATTTAATGAAAGTGTTATTCTCCTTTATCAATTCACTCAACATTTTTGAGTTCTTGACTTCTTCCGAAAGTAGCTTTTCAATATTTACTGCTGACTTTTGAATATCACTTTTTACAGTCGCAATTTCCTTTTGCATCTCAACAACACTCTTAAATGTTTTCGCCTCTTTGACAATGCTGTCAATGGTTTCATTAAGCTGTTTGGCGTTTATATTATCCATAAATTTCTTCGTTAAGTTGTTTGAGTTTTGCCAATGGCTTTTGCAAAAGTAAATTTAAGCTCCTACTATCTCCTAAGTTTTCGTAAATCAAATCTGCAAAATCTTCTGACAAGCAATTCAAGATTGAATTGCTTAATGCGTTTCGTTGTTCTTTGTCAAGTTTTCTTGCTTCAAAAAGATTTTTCAAAATTTCAAACTGTATTTCTTTTTCGTAAAGATTAATTTGCTTCAATGCACTTTCTAATCGTGGCTTTCCGTCTTGGTCGTCATACTCACCTAAAACTAAACGCAAGAAACCGCTTATTAAATTTAGTCCTGTATTGTCTCGGTAACTTTCTAAGAACCTCTGCAATTTGAATTTTAGAATTGTGAATTCTTCTTTGTCTATCCTTCCTAAATGCTGAACTGTATTATCTGCCTTTCTCATTTTTTTGTAGAACACTTCAAACCATTTTTGGAAATCGTCTGGGTTGTCTGCAATGTGTTGTAAGATAATCGTAACATCATTTATTTCAAAGTAAGCAACAAGATTTTTCTTGAAGGTCTTGGAACTTTCATCTGGGTTGCTCTCATCATAATCTCTGCATAGTTCTGCAATTCCTTTTAGTGCTTGTCGTCTTTCATAGGCAACATTTTCATAAATCCATTTCAGTAAAAAGCGAATACACTTTTTTGAAACTTGCTTTTCAGTAAATGCACTTAGCTCCTTTCCAATATCAATTCTCTCGTTGTATTTTTTTATGTATGATTCTAAATTATGAATTAGAATTTCATCGGTTACAGTTTTAAAGTCAATGCAAAACTTGTTGTCCCGAAAATCTACGGTGTAGTCGCTTACAACACCCAAAAGAGATAAACGATAAATAGCATTCTCAATATGCTGCTTATTAAAATCTGTATAACCTACTTCAATACTTTTTTCAGGTTGGTAAAAATCTTTTAATAACGATTCTATTGATTCGTATTCATTTTGTAGTCCTCTAAAATTTATTTTGTAGAAGTAAAGCATTCTGCAAATGTCATTTCCATTAAATCCCTTTTCTGTTAGTAGTTTAGAAATTTCCTCAACTGTTGTGTCCTTGTTTTCTAAAATGTGAGTTGGAAAGTCGGGGGCTTCATCAGAAAATAAAATGTAGCAATCGGATTTTGCTTTTGTCTTTTTTTCTTCGTGTCTGCCTGCTCTGCCAGCTTCTTGATATGTTGATTCAATAGATGCTGATAGCCCGTAATGAATTGTAAGATTGATATTCGGTTTGTCAATGCCCATTCCAAACGCCTTTGTGGATGTTAGGATTGGAAACACATCTTCTTTGAAACTGGTTTGAACAAACTTCTTGTAATCTTCGTAGCTCTTAAATTCTTTTGGCGGCATCCAGTTCACCTTGTCGCCTTTTTCATTTTTCACTTTGGGAACTTCGCCTGAATAGAAATTTACTTTGTCTGTGTAGTTGCTGTTTAGTTTATTGCTTAAATCAAAACAACCGTAATCCCAAGTTACATTAGGAGTGAAGATGATTGCTGATTTTGCTTTCTCTTTCGTTGCTGAAAGAAATTTTGTTTTCGTATCAAAGTCCTCAATGATTTTTTTCGTGTTCTCAAATTTTTGCTTTGAAGGACACTTGATTACTTTGAAAGTTAATTCAGGTCGGTTAAAATCAATTTGCGATTTTATGTTTTCATCTTTGATGCTGAACTCCGCTTTAATGTCTTTGTGAACTCGGCTTGATGCTGTTGCAGTGAGTCCTAAAAAACTTGTGTTAGGGCAAAATTCTTTTACTGTCTTTGCTAAGTTCAAATAGGAAGTTCTGAAATCGTGTCCCCACTCGGACAAGCAATGAACTTCATCAATGACTGCATAGTTTATTTTGAAGTGAGCATTAACCTTGCTCAACTCTTTTCTGAAAGTTTTTATTTGTAGCCGTTCGGGTGAAAGCCAAATTATGAGATACCTTCCTTTTGAGTAATTGGTTTGAATGATTTCTTTTTCCGTTGCTGAAAGTTCACCCGAAATAAAAGCGGTGTTTGAAATTAGTTGTGCATCTAAATTTTGCTTTTGGTCAAACATCAATGACTTTAAAGGAGAAACAACAAAGCAAACGCCAGGTTGTAAGAGTGTCGCAAGTTGATAGCATAAAGATTTACCTGCACCAGTGGGAAGTAAACCAATTGTGTCTATTCGGTTTAATGCGTTTGATATGATTGGGATTTGTCCTTGCCAGAATTCTTTTTTGTGAAAAATGTTTGTGAGAAAAAACTGTAAAGTTTTTTCTGCTTCTTTTTCTTTCAGATTGTATTCAATCGGGTCTGTTGTGCTTACAGTAAAATAATTGTTTTCATCAAAGTAATCTGTTCTTACAAAAATTGTGTTCTCACTTTTGCAGTTATCGTCATAGCGTTTGAAAATGTCAAAGTCAATATTGATTCCTTCGTTGGTTGTAAAACTTACTTGTGGTTTAGAGTAAGAAACATTTCTCAAAGTTTGCAGGTGTTTAATCCAAACAAATAAATCGTCAAAAGCAATTTGAAAATTTGCATGATGTTCTTTTGTAATTCTCAATTTCCATTCACTGTCTGATATTGATAGGTAGCCAAACTTCAAAAGTTGCAGGATTAAAGTTTGGAAGCGACAAATCTCTGTGAGCTGAATTTCGCTTTTTGTTTTTGAATAGTCGGTGTATTGATATTTTTTGAGTTGCTCCGATAAGTCCAAACGGTTTTTTATTTCCTCAATTTGGTTTTTGAGGATTTGAGTTTGGTTTCTAAAATCAATGGTCTTGATTCTTATTGTTTCAATTCCATTCTTCTTGAAGTGGATGTTTCTTTTGTGGTCGGCTGCTCCTTCAAGTTGATGTTGTGAGCCGTCAATCTCAATTACAAGTTTTGCTTGCGGCAAATAAAAATCTACTTGTCTTGCTGTAAACTCATCTGAAACATCAGGAAGTATTTCTGTTATAAATGCCTCTGGCAAAATCTGCGATTTGATAAAAGGATATTCGGAAAAATATTTGTCTGAACTTTCAAAAAATTCTAATGCAGGATTATATCCGTCTGGCGAACCTTTGATAGAAACTCTCCAGTTGGGTTGTTCCTTTGATAGAAGCGGAATAAAATTTTGGTTTGTCTTAAAGTTGTCTAAGTGCAACTGTGCAAGAATAAAGTCCGATGGTAGTGTTGGCGTTCCTCTTTGAAGAATGTTCTCTAAAACACAAACAGTTTGCAAATGCTGTTTGTCAACCTCTCGTTTTCGTTTGAGGTTTAAAATAGCAAAATTGTTATTTGTCTTGGCATAACCAGCACTAAATTTCATATGGCGAATAGGTTGGTTGTCGGTAGTACTTTTGCGAAGGAAAGTCAATCAGCTTTATCGAAATGGTTCCTATGTTCATATTGTCACTGTTGGTTAATGTTAGCACTGTCGCTGTCAGGGTTGCACATAATACATCAATTTTGGTTGCATGTCTTCGGATATGGAATTTACAACTTCGGGCTTAACAGCTCACACTGATAGCTCAAAGCTCATTGC
>CAYVEI010000295.1:0-4538 GCA_964450515.1 uncultured Terrimonas sp.
GATTTGGCAGTTTCAAGTATAGAAGCAGATTCTAATTGTTCTTCTTTATGGTCGGACGCTGCCTCCGCCGCCGGTACTTTTGAAGGGTGTGGCTTGGTTCTTCCCAAAAAATAAAGGCTCAATAAAAGCACGAGTCCCGATGCCACAACTATCCATTGTTGTTTTTTCACTCATCCTGAATTTGGAGCGAAGTTAAATGCTATCTTCCGTCTCATCATCAAAATTCTCTTCAACCGGTTTAGCTGACTGCAGTTTCTTTACTTCGTGAACAAATTCTTTGGCAGGTTTAAATGCGGGTATATAATGTTCGGGTATATGTACTGCAATGTTTTTCTTTATATTACGTCCTATTTTAGCGGCTCTCTTCTTGGTTATAAAGCTTCCGAAACCGCGGATATAAATGTTTTCTCCTTTAGAAAGATTTTCTTTAACCTCTTTAAACAACGTTTCCAGTGTAACTAAAACATCTACTTTTGGAATTCCGGTTTTTTCAGAGATATTGTTAATGAGATCGGCTTTTCGCATGGTATTGTATTTTATAAGTAAATGAAATTCAACGATAAAATAACACAAATAATATATTTTCTGCAAGTTATTGTTATAAATATTTTTTTTATCGTGTTGTGTACCTGCAAAAAACACATTGATTTTTTGGCATAATGCATCTGATTACTACTGAACGCACAGAATATCAGAAAATTGTATATTATATGAACAAAAAGACGGACATAAGATTGAATAACAGTTAATTATCTTATGATGAAGTTGTTTTTTACTAAAAAGCTGCTGTTATGGAACAAAAAATTCAACCGGAGGGAAATGCCCTGGAAAGGCGAAAAAGACCCTTATAAAATATGGCTAAGCGAAATCATTCTTCAGCAAACCAGGGTAGAACAGGGATGGAATTACTACCTCAGGTTTATAAAAACATTTCCAACCGTACAGCAACTGGCCCATGCCCCCGAAACAACAGTTTTTAAATTATGGGAAGGGCTGGGCTATTATTCGAGATGCAAAAACCTGATCACTACAGCCAGGATCATTGACAAAGCATACAATGGTAAATTTCCGGCTTCCTATGAAAAAATGCTGGAGCTGCCCGGAATAGGGCCTTACACGGCAGCCGCCATTGCTTCTTTTGCCTTTGACCTTCCTAATGCCGTGGTAGATGGCAATGTGCAGCGGGTGCTTGCCCGGATCGGTGGAATAACAACTCCTGCAGATTCGGCAAAAGGAAAGACCTTGCTGAATAAGCTGGCTTTTGAATTATTAGATAAAAAGCAACCCGGATTATATAACCAGGCAATCATGGATTTTGGTGCTGTGATTTGCAAACCCAAAGCCCCCAATTGCCAGGAATGTATCATGCAAACCCACTGCAGGGCATACCAGCTTGACCTGGTAACCCGGCTTCCTGTAAAAGGAAAGAAAATCGTTAAAAAAACCCGCTGGCTGTATTATTTTATTATTACATACAAAAGCCGGGTGTATATCCGCAAAAGAACCGCAAAAGACATCTGGCAAAATTTGCACGAATTTTTTCTGGTGGAAAAAAACAGCCCTGTTACCAAAAAGAACTGGCTGCTGCTCTCCCCCGTAAAGCAACTGCTCAGCCGGAACAAAGCAAAGATTACAAAGGTATCTAAAACATATACCCAGCAGCTTACTCATCAAACAGTACACGGACAATTTATTGAAATCAGCGTAAATAAAGCCCCCGATCTGGGAGCAGATTTCACCGGGGTAACCTATCATGAGCTCACCAGCTACCCTTTTCCAAAATTTATGATTACTTATTTGCAGGAAAAAAATGTAAATTTAAGTCAGCATTGATGAATGAAGTTCATTTGAATGAATCTAAAACAAGTTTTATGCGAGGAGTAAACAGAGTAATGTTAATTGGTAACCTGGGTAAGGATCCTGACATTCAGTTTCTGGAGGGGAATATTGCCGTGGCAAAATTTCCATTGGCAACAACAGAAACGTTTAAAGACCGTACCGGAAAATTAATAAGCCAAACAGAGTGGCATACCGTAGTGCTGTGGCGCGGATTAGCGGAACTGGCACAAAAATATCTTCACAAAGGCAGTTTGGTATATATTGAGGGAAGATTACGTACAAGGAGCTGGGAAGACAAGGAGGGGAACCGTAAATTTGCTACTGAAGTGGTAGGCGATAACCTGATCATGCTGGATAAAAGGGCCGACGGTCCGCATAGCGCCAATCATTCCGGCGATCATCCGGAGGGCTTCAATAGTGATATACCCCCCATCAGCGATTCCTCCTCTGAAAATATGGCTTTTTAAGATTTACACGAATACTTATTTTTGTACGTTAATAAAACAGGCAGGCCATTGACCTGCCTTTATGATTACACCGCATTACTCACAAAAAATACCTGGCTTGGATCACCCATCGGTTTTATATAACAGTCTGCTTAAGCTTGAGCCCGTGCTGCTGGCTGTTAATCCGCAAAGCATTACCATTTTAATTATACTGCTGCTGTCGTTGCTCATTGTATCTTTTTTTGTATCCGGGGCAGAAGTGGCTTTATTTTCCCTTACTTACAGGGATATTAATATGCTCAAAACAAAGCAGCATCCCGCAGCCCGCAGAATTATCACCCTGCTGGATCAGCCTAAACGCCTGCTTGCCACGCTGCAAATAGCCAACACCTTTGTTAACATAGGCACCATTATCGTATCTAATGTATTAATGGATGAATTGCTGCAGCAGCCCAATGCTTTTCTGAATTTCATTATCAAATTAATTGTTATTGTTTTTTTATTAGTGCTTTTCGGGGAAATTTTACCCAAAGTATCGGCCACGCAAAACAATATCAGGTTCGCTTACAGCGCTTCCCTGCTCATTGAAGTGCTTTACAGCTTTTTCAGCAGCATGAGCAAATGGTTTGTAAAATTTACCGATGGTATTGAAAGAAGCTTTGGCGGAATAAAGCATCATCATGTATACAATCCGGAAGATATTAACCAGGCAATAGAAATGAACGCCACAGAAAATACCACGGAAGAGGAAAAAAACATTCTCCGTGGAATAGCGCGGTTCGGGCAGGTTACGGTAAAACAAATTATGCGTACCCGGCTTGATGTGAGCGCTATTGATTATAATACAGGGTTCCGGGAACTGATCCGCAAAATAGAGGAATTACATTATTCGCGTCTGCCGGTTTATAAAAACAGCCTTGATGATGTGGTAGGCATTATACACAGTAAAGATGTATTGCCTTTTATAAATGAAACGGATGATTTCGACTGGCGCCAGCTCATCAGGCAGCCCTATTTTGTGCCCGAACAAAACCTGATCAAAGATCTTTTACGGGAGCTGCAAAAAAAGAATACGCATTTTGCCGTTGTGGTGGATGAGTTTGGCGGAACAGAAGGCATAGTGACCATGGAAGATATCATGGAAGAAATTATTGGCGATATACGTGATGAATTTGATGATGAGGAAAGCGTGAATAAAAAGATAGATGACCATACCTATATTTTTGAAGGACGGATAATGATAACAGACGCCTGTAAGGCCATGGGCTTAAATGCAGATACTTTTGACCAGGTGAGGGGGGAAAGCGAATCTATAGCGGGGCTGGTGCTGGAATTGGCCGGAGAAATACCGCAGGAAAACCAGGTTATTCCTATTGGCGATTTTGAATTTACCGTTATGGATATTGACAAAAACAGGATTAAAAAAGTAAAAGTAACCATCAGGCTGTTAACCGCTCAGTAATAGGCTGTCAAAGCAATTGCAAGATGATCAAACAAACAGGCACGCGGGAGTATATTCCAAATTGTCGCCGGTTGGTGGGGACACCAACCGGGGCGTCCGCCGTGGGCGGTGTCCTCACCGCCCACAGGAAGCAAAGCAATGCGACAATTTGGAATGCATCCGGAATTCTGCTCTCCTTTTTATTTTCCATACTGTTATTTTCCTGCAACAGCAATTATACCCCACGCCCCAAAGGTTACTTTGCCATCAACTTTCCGCAGCATCAGTACCAGTTGTTTAACCAGCCCGGTTATCCGTATAGCTTCGAGTACCCGGTATACAGCACGGTTACTAAAGACAGCACTCTTTTTGATGAAAACCCCGACAATCCTTACTGGATAAATATTGACATTCCTTCTTTTAATGCCCGGATATACCTGAGCTATAAAACGATCGGGGGAAGGTCGTCATACAGAGTAAAGACGGATCACGGCTATAAGGATTCATCTTCCTTAAACACCTTTGAAAATCTTCGCGAAGACGCTTATAAAATTACGTTCAAGCATACCGTAAAAGCATCTTCCATTGAAGATTCCGCATTTGTAACACCGCATGGTATTGGTGGTGTTTTTTTTAATGTAGGTGGTAATGCAGCAACCGGTAAACAGTTTTTTGCAACCGATACTGTTAAACATTTTCTTCGCGGCGCTTTGTATTTTAACGCCACACCCAATGAAGATTCTTTACACATTGTGTACGATTTTTTACAGCAGGATATGCTGCATATGATCAATACGCTGGAATGGAAATAG
>CAYVEI010000296.1:0-4531 GCA_964450515.1 uncultured Terrimonas sp.
CCCTGGCACTTGACCTGGCGCACAAACTGCTCATTGAGCTGGCCAACCTGAGAAAAGAAAACAAGCAGATCAAATACCTGCGCCCCGACGCTAAAAGCCAGGTAACCTTAGAATACGATGATAACAATAAGCCCGTTCGTATAGATGCCATTGTTGTTTCTACCCAGCATGATGATTTTGGCACGGAAGCTAAAATGCTGGAGCAAATCAAAAAGGATATCACCGGTATTCTTATCCCCCGCCTAAAAAAGAAATATAAAAAATACGCCAAACTTTTTAACAGCAATATTAAATACCACATTAACCCTACAGGTAAGTTTGTGATAGGCGGACCACATGGCGACACCGGTTTAACCGGCCGCAAGATCATTGTAGACACTTATGGTGGCAAAGGAGCGCATGGCGGCGGCGCATTCAGTGGTAAAGATCCTTCAAAAGTAGACCGGTCGGCGGCTTATGCTACCCGGCATATAGCCAAGAACTTAGTTGCGGCCGGTGTGGCGGATGAAATACTGGTGCAGGTATCCTACGCTATAGGCGTGGCCAAACCCACCAGCATTAATGTAAAAACCTTTGGTACCGCTAAAGTTGCTTTAACAGACGGAGAGATAGGTAAAATAGTGGAAAAAATATTTGATATGCGGCCTTATTTTATTGAAAAGCGTTTAAAGCTGCGCAACCCTATCTACAGTGAAACCGCCGCTTACGGCCACATGGGGCGCAAACCGGAAATCGTTACCAAAACCTTTGCTTCGCCGGATGGCAGGGTAAAAAAAATAAAAGTAGAATTGTTTACCTGGGAAAAATTAGACAAAGTAAAAGAAGTGAAAAAGGCATTCGGATTATAATACAACAATACTGTTAAACATAACAAGAATACATAGATAAAGCAAAAGAGAAGAATATTAGCTTTCATTATTATTATCGTCTTATTCTTTTTTTGAACAGATATAGTATACCCGCCTGCTAAATACAGTAAACTGAAAAGCCCCTGGTAGTGATAGAATTTTCTTCCCGGCGGGGTCTTCACAGTCAGGCAACTGCGTGAAGCGTGAGACCCCGGCGCGAATTAATTACAGGTATAAATTTCCAGTCAGGACTTATGTCAATGAATTTTACATTTTTCTCCACTACACCTGTATGCGGAGCCGGCCAGTAAAATACTTCTCCTGCATTAATGGTCTCTTCTTTGCCGCCGGGATACCAGACTTTTAAAGCCCCGTCAATAACATAGCCCAATGAGAAGAGCTGCACATATTGTCAGGTAATCCTTCAAAGAAAGGGGTGACTTATATTGGTGCTGTCTGTTACATTCTGCCTTTTACTTCTTCCGCTCCGGTTTTCCGTTCCCTTTTTCCGGTAAGTTTTTTATTACCGAATACATGCGTGTAAGTAACCCGTACCTGCCTTTCAGAAAAATTATTGTTACCAAAAGTGCGAATGCCGAGTTCGGGCTGATGATATTCCCATATTCTTTTTCCGGAAGAATTGGTTAAGTCCTGCCCCACAACGCCAAGCATATTTCCATCGGAAAATTCTTTTCTTATACCGAGGTTGAGATATGGATGATTAAGCTGCTCCTGGTCGCCGACAAGATACCAGCTTTGATACCGGCCATCTAAACTGGTTGTCCACCCTTTTCCTAAACGAAAGGAATTATTAAGTTGAACAAACCCGGTGAAAATGCTGTTTCGAAACATAAGAGGATGGCTGGATTCATCTTTTACTGTATGATAAAACCCGTTCAGGCTCCAGTTCATTTTCCACCATTTGACAAGGGAAACCGGAAAACTCAGATCAGCTTCAATAATATTTTCAAGATCAAGATTCGTGGGAACACTTGTTTGTAAATGAATTTGTTTATTTACGGTATTATAGAAATATATTTCACCGGTACGCCTGAGATAAGCCAGTGAAAGAATAACGGACTTATGACTGTACATTACTTTAAATGTATTTGTAAAAGCCGGTCTGAGCCTTGGGTTAGCATAAACTACCAGACTCGAATCGAGTATTACAAGAAATGAAGTAAAATGGAAAAATGAAGGCCGTGTAACAGACCTGTTGAATGAAATTTGTACAGCATTTGCAGAATCAATATTATAGTGCAACCGAAAGATAGGAAAGGGATTTTTAAACGCTTTGGCAACATCATCTCCTGTTTCACTGTTAAGTGTATACCTGTAATCTTCATATCTTACACCTAATTCTCCATTCAATTTTTCTGAAAACCTTTTTGACAATGAAATATAACCAGCCAGTATACGCTCCTGTATATTATCATTTCCCGAAAATAGATTGGGAGAAATTCCAAAATTTTTTGAGGTAGTTGTGCTTGTTGTAGCATTGAATGTGCCTTTTATACCCATTTCCAGTTTTACATTACCTCCCAGGTCATTTGTATAATTTATACCTGTAATCCAAAAGTTAAGCACAGATATACGATCTGCGGCAGTGGCACTTCCGCTGTTAACGCCTGTTAAACCGGTTGCATTATGATACCGGATCTTTGCATAATCAACATCAACATTCAGGCTACTTTTTGTTCCTGTTTTTTGAAACAGGTTTGCATTTGCAGAAAGTGATGCTATCTTATTTTGCGGATTAAGACTAAATGCCTGTTCTTCAACAATAGAATTGTTGATATAATCATACGATTTGCTTTCAGCATTTTTTGACCATATTTCAGTTGATTTTGTTCCTGTAAAAAGAAATCCCAACGTAGTACGTTTACTAACTGCTATATCTATCCCAAGATTAGCGGCGTGAGGTATGCTGCTATAGTTGCGAAAGATTACATAATTCTCATGATAGTAAGTATCTCCCTGGTATTCGTATTCCCTGAAGTGGTTTACTTTAAAATTGTTGGCCATCTGAAGATTGAAATTATATCCACCATACCAGTTAATTTTTCCTTTCCTGGAATTGAGGTTTATGTTGATCCCTGCTTTTGCACGCTGACCATACCCTGCAATAAGCGATACATCCGTATTTGTTCCTTCTGCCTTATTTTCTTTAAGAACGATATGAATAATACCGGCTGCTCCGCTTGCATCATATTTAGCGCCGGGCTGATGTATAATTTCAATCTGCTCTATATTCTCAGCCCGCATTCCTTCGAGTTTTGCCATAAGCACTTCCATAGGCACACGTTGCATCCTGTTATTGATCATTATCAACACTTCGCCTTTTGCATTCATTGTAATACTGTTGCTTTGCCTGTTTACCATTACGCCAGGTGTTTTTTGAAGCAGTTCCATCCCTGTATTCCCACTGAATGCAGGCGAGGCACTGATATTCACAACAACCCTGTCTTGCTTTAATTCAAACAATGGCTTTTTCCCTTTAATCACTATTTCACTGAGCGCAGCAGCTTCCGGCAAAATAACAGGAGCATGTGTGAACGATTCACCCTTA
Source organism: uncultured Terrimonas sp. (assembly GCA_964450515.1). Taxonomy (GTDB): domain Bacteria; phylum Bacteroidota; class Bacteroidia; order Chitinophagales; family Chitinophagaceae; genus Agriterribacter. The sequence goes on from CAYVEI010000296.1 coordinate 3,418, forward strand.
AGGATGGTAAATGGATCAGTCCAAACAGTTTCATAACCTGCCATGCTTACAGAAATAAGGTAATCACCCAAATCAATATTTTCGAAAGCATATTTTCCTTCTTCATCGGTAAGCGATATATTAACGGCAGCAGAATCTCTTAAAGTAAGCAGCACGGTGGCATGAGGCAAAACTTCTTTTCCGGTATTCATTACTGTACCTTTTATTAATTGCCTGGTGCTAAACTTGTTTTGAGCAGAACCCGTTTGCACATTAACCTGCAGCAGGCAAAATGATATGCACAAACTTCCTATCAGCTTTCTCATACATGCCCAGTATTTGTTTTGCAAAGATAGATCCCTGTGCAGGAAAACTAATTCATTTAGAAGTTGCTTCCGCCATTTTCTTTGCAAGGTGATATTTCTCCCTGCAACAACAACACAGGTGTTTTTACTTTCCTGAGTTCATCACAGCTAACCGGAGGAAGGAAGCCTTTTTCAAAAAGAAAATTTCCCTTCAATTGTACCACATTCGCCATAATGATTTCACTGATCCTTTGAGGATATTTGGCGAGATATTGGCTGTCATCCATTACAACGTCAATAAAAATTCCGGCCGCTTTTCATCTTCCTTATTTAAAATTGCTTCAATTCCAGGCGTGATTGCCTTTCCAAAATTCATTTCCAAAGTATCGCCCCCGGAACATTTTTCAGCAATGACATCTCCGGCGGTTCCCCCAGGGTGAGGCTGCGAACCAATTCCGGGTTTCCGATTGTAGCTAATAGATGATACAAGGGCTCTGGATGAATGCCCCACCAGATGAATGGGCTCCAGTTTTAAGGCCTTAACCAATTCGGTAAGGTCCCGGACATTTTGGTTAATCGAAAAATCGGCTGTACTATCCAATATTTGTTTGTTGGGATATCCATGGCGAAGGCTGTAAGCAATTACCCGATGGTTCCCGGAAAAATCATTCATATGTTGATGATATTAATAAACCGGTCAGTTTACTACTCTGCTGGTTTAATATTTTGATTCACCCTGAACAAATTACCGGGATCATATTTTGCTTTTATCTGGGCCAGTTTGTTGTAATTGTCTCCATAGCCCGCTTTAACGCGGTCCGGGCCTTCAT
>CAYVEI010000297.1:0-4471 GCA_964450515.1 uncultured Terrimonas sp.
GCTTTTATATCCCGGGTAGCTTTAATGTATACCCGCTTTTTTACAGTGGTATACACCGCATTGTTGCGCAACCCTTTGATTTTCCCAACTCCCTTTGCATCATTGGCATATCTTGCCAGTGCTTTCCTGTAGGGCTGTGCGTTAATAACATGATTGCGGTTTACATACATGATATACACATTGTCTGCCTCTTTTTCTTTTACCTCGCTCCACGTGGTAACCCGGCCCTTATATTCAATAATACGGGTTCCGGAAGGAATAAAGGATTTAGTGAATAACCCTTTGCCGGCCCCGGGCAGGGTTGACTTTTTTATAACTAATTTAATATCGTCTGTCATACATATCCAGGTTCAGCTTTGTATTTAATCTTTTATTCCAAAGATCATCATTAATGCACAAGGCGATAAATATAAACTATAGTTTTCGAAGCGGAAGATCATTTCACTTCAATACCTTCCGGATCGCATCCATAATAACATCTTCCGCTTCGGGAGCTACCCCCGAAACAATACCGCTGGTTTCGTAGCCTCCCTGTGCATAGGAAATTTTAGTGCCAATGTAACCCGGTCCGTATTCTCCATAAGCGGCAGTGCAAACCTGATTGCCCGGGTTCATTTGCTGTGCCGCTAACTGGTATTCCACAAACAGCTCTCCGGGGAGGTTCAGCAACCAAACGTTGCCCAGCCGCAGCGAAGATATCGTAACTTTTTGCCCCGCTTCGGAACGCAAATACCAGGCAAGCTTTTCGGCTGCAGCCAGTTTTTGGGCTATCGCCAACTTTTCATCTGAAAGCGTGGCTCTCAGATCTGCTTCAATAATATTTTTTCCTACGGGAAGCTGAACATCAACACTTTTCCAGCGCATAACCTTTATGCTTACCGGTGTTTTCCGGGTTTGCTCCCAGGCTTCCCGCATGGCTTTTTCCACTCTTTCCGCCAGCACCGGCCGCATCGCTTCGGAACCATCGTTATACTTACCTGCTGCAATATTTCCACTGGCACCATTAAAGTGAATATGAGGAACACCGTTCATCGTTCTTTCTCTCGCGTTACGCGCAATACCAATAAATTCACAGGTAACATCGCCTTGTCCATAATAACTCTGGGGGTGTGTGGTGTAATACGTCATTACTGCTACGGGAGTTTCATTGTTCCAGAAACTTACACATTTCAGCCAGGGATCAATCAGTCCTTCCGGCGCCGCAATGGCCGCGGAATCCGTCATTTTGCTCCAGCGGATAATAGCTACCTTGCCATCCTTTCCCAAAACACGGCGGTTAGACGCTACTTTTTCTACCATAGCCTGCCCAAAGCCGAGATGCGTAACAGGAAGGGTGTTTTTTACTGCTGCACTAACGGATTCGGCTACATGCCGGATGGCGTTATGCAAAAATGCTGTGTCAAAATATGTTTCACCCAATCCGTATGCCTCCATAACCCTCGCCATAGTAAAATCGCAACGCACCCCATCGTGCTGGTGCAGGGCATGCACCGATACCCTGTCAACAGTAGTATTTGCCGCTGCCGCCAATTGTTTCCGCCATTCTTCCAGCCCTTCATTGCCAATGCCTATCCAGTCAACTGCACATAACACCACAGGCTTATCATCAGAAAGAATCACCACTCCCCTTGCACTCAGCGAATCAACAATACTGCGGGCTTTGGCATAGGCTACCGGGCTACCGATGGGTGGCGTAACATTTGCATTAAAAACACCCACACGAACCGACTGCGCCTTTCCTGGGCTGGCCGTGACAACAAGAATCAGTAACCCCAACGCTATTAGCTTTGAAAACATGCGCACCGTTATGTGTTCTTTATGAAAGATAGCTGCCATTATTTATGCTTTTATTATTACATGATCTCAATATCATACCTGCGGCGCCCAATAGGTGCAATATCCTTCGGTATATACAGGCCCCTTAAAAAGCTGGCATGCCCCGCAATCTTTACCTGCCGGCGGCGGAAGCCAGAGATTACAATTACCGCATTGCTTTCCGGGAATAGGAGATTGCTTTACATATCCCATGGATTCACGGGCTTTCAGATCATTTTCATACAGGCCTGTATAATCGCCGCACGGATCTGCCGGAACTTCACTTCCATCCTCTTCTGCCGGTGATTTCTTTTTAGCACTGCAACCATGCAGCATGAACGCTCCGCCTGTTAGCAGCATGCCGGCTGAAACACATTTTTGTAAAAACAACCTTCGCGAATTGATTTCATGCATGGTGGTCTGCTCTTTTATCCGGTTATAAATTTCTCATCAAAACACCAGTATAATCATTGTAAGGAATCACCCAGCGCCTGCCTTACCGCTTTTAATGCACTTTTAATTTCCCCTGTTGCCCCTGATTCATATACCTGCAAAGCGTTGATCAGCTCTGGGTCTGGCTTGTCTTTATTTGCTGATTTTTGTAGTCCTTTAGTGAATCCCTCTAATCCGGCAAGCTGCCAGTTGATTGCTTCCTTAACTTCGGGATGAGACAACAATGTGATTAATGCCAGGATGTCTTCTTTCTTTTTACGTGCACCAATTGCATATAAATAATCCTCTACGAAAGCCATCTTTTCAGGACTGCCACCTTTAAAAAAAATACCACGACTGATCAAAAGTTTTAAAAGCTCCATAGAAGATCCTGCATCCGAGCTTAATACGGCGGTTTGAAACAACGCCGTTTCTCCATACCGCTCTGTAATGTTAGCTAATGCCGGAATTACCTGTGGCGAAGTAAACCCACCGAGGCTGAGTGTCAATTGCAAAACTACCTGCACCGAACTGTCACTAACCATCGTTAACAATTGTGGCAGGCATTGCGGGTAGCGTTCTGAAAGTATTATAGCATGGGTTCGCATTCCGGGATGCTGGTCTTTCAATGCTTGTTGTATCAATCCGGCATCCAGCGCATTTAAGCCTTCCAGCGTATACAATGCATGCAAGCGTGCTCTTGCATCGGTATGCTCTGTACACATTTTTTTTAATGCAGGAACTACCGTCAGATCGCTTTGTTCTAATAAAAGCCGCTGGGCCTGCAAACGCCACCATTGATTGGGATGCGCAAGCAGTGTAACCAACACTTCCGGAGTTTTACTTCTCAGATCGGGAATTGGAGTTTGTTTTGTTTCGGCACCTTCGGGAACAACACGGTAAATCCTGCCATACTGTTCACCGTTAGTAAAATCCATATCCTTCTTTAAATCTTCCGGTATGGAAACGGGCGTTTCGATATGCTGGCGGTACATGTCTATGATATACAAATACCCATCCGGACCCACTGTAAAATTCGCAGGACGGAACCAGGGATCGGTGGATGCCAGGAACTCCCTGTTATTTTCCCCTTCCCCGCGTTTTGCCACAAATAAGGGGCTGGTATTCTGTAGTGTAAGCACATCCCTGTGCACAAGATTCCCTGCCACATCGCCGGTAAAAATGGAACCATAAAAAGATCCGGGAAATGCATCTCCGCCATAGAACGTACCTCCTGAAGCCCCGGTAAAATGCCCTTCGGCATATTCTTTCCGGTTCAGTTTGCGTTCATCATAATCTTTTTGCCGCCGGTTGCTGCGTTCAAGCCGCCAGTAAGGCGGTGGCGTTTTTTGAAACATCACCAGCTCGTGATCGGAAATATTTATATCAACACGATCGGAAGGTAAATAAGGGTGCCGGTGTAAATAACGCCACGGAATGGGCGCCTGCTGAATATGAATGGTGTTCTGCGTATAGAAACGATTCCCCCAATCATCTACCGCCAGTCCAAACTGACCGCTTCCCGATTCCTTTTCAAATAAGCCCCTCCCGGGCCTGAACCGGAAGTCGCTTCCTCCCATAGACAATGTATCCGTATCTCGGTTATTTACCGCATATACTTTACCCGCCTGCCCGTTATTATTGGCATAGATCCAGTTATCGGGCGCCAAACGGAGGCTTGTAATTTGCGCTTCAGAATTGCTTGCGAAAAAACCGGTAAAGAGCACTTCTTTAATATCCGCACGAAAATCGCCGGTAGTATCTTTTAAAAAAAGTATATCCGGTGCGGCCGTTACGATCAGCCCGCCTTTCCACGGCAGCATGCTGGTTGCACTTGGAAGCCCGTCGGCAAATACAAAAGAAGTATCGGCTTTGCCATCGCCATTGGTATCTTTTAACACCCGTATCCTTCCTTTGCCGTTACCGGTTTCGGGCTGGTAAGGATAGTCTGCCATTTCTACCACATATATATTACCCTGTTCATCAAACACCATATCAACCGGAGACAGCACATGGGGCTCCGATGCAAACAGTTCTATTTTAAAACCATCAATAATCTGAAAATGTTTCATTGCTTCTTCAGGAGAAAGCGCATCGGTATAGCGTTTTTGGGTGCAGGAAAAGAACAATAAACCGCAAAGGAGCAGCGCGGCAGCATGGCTTGTATTGCAATTGATATTCAGCAAGGTTTATATATTTAAGGTAATTAAAGTTATTCCTTTTA
>CAYVEI010000298.1:0-4446 GCA_964450515.1 uncultured Terrimonas sp.
CAAACTCCGGGCTGGTAAAAGGCCCCGGCGACCAGCCTTCCCTTTGCAGTCCAAATCCGCCAAACCCTTCCATTACCTGGTAGGTAGTGCTGTTGTTTGCCGTAACGGTAACTACATTGGTGCTGATGGTATCGCTCACTTCAATGGGGTCCGACTTCCCGTCACTTACTTTTACTTTAATGATATAGGTTTTTCCATCGCCATAAGAAAAGGTTTCCTTAGCGGTTCCCTGTTTGGTTGTACCTTCTCCAAAATCCCAGGTATAACTAAGGCGGTCAAATTCCTGGTCACTGGCATCCACCTCAAATTGATAGGTAAAAGGATTGACCTTAACGAGGTTTGACCTGATAACAGCAGAAGGAGGATGATTGGCAACATGAGCGCCTGTTTTTTTTGAACAGCCCGGCGCCGGCAAATAAAAAAGGAATAAAATGCTGTAGAGCAGGTATGCTTTCATGTTAGTGTAATAATAAAATAAAAGGGCTGCATCAAAAGCGTTTAATACAGCCCTGTGGATGTACATATCTATGCAATGCAAAAGGAAATACGCGTGCTGTCAAACGTGAAACGTGAGAAGTGAGAAGTAAAATGTCATTCTTTCACCTTTATCCCCGTCTGAATGGCATTCAGCCGGGCGGGCTCTCACTTTTCACGATAACATACAGACATAATTTGTTTTACTTAATACTAATAACCTGCATTTTGCGGAACATTTGGGTTTACATCAATTTCGCTGCCGGGTATAGGAAACAATAAATGCTTTGGCAACTGAAATGACATGGTGGATGTATTAGAGCTAAAGAAGGTATTATCGAGTGTAATAATGCCCTGCATCTGCCACCTCCTGATATCGAACCATCGTTGTCCTTCACCTGCAAGCTCAATTAACCTTTCATTCATTATCCAGTTCATAATTTGGGTCTTGTCTGTTTCAGTAGTTGCATAATTGGCCGGTATAGTGCCTCCTGGAACCATGCTCCTGGCTCTTGTTCTTACTTCATTAATGTACCCTATCGCTTCCGCTGTTGATCCGCCGGATTGAAGTGTAGCTTCTGCTTTTAGCAGCAGCGCATCGGCATAACGAAGTATCCTTGGGTTATTTACCGAGCCTACGCTAACCTGGTTCAGTTTATCCCGGGTTACATACTTTTTTACTTCGTGGGTGGCGGCATCTAAGGTCAGGTCTCTTCTTGGGTCATCCGCTTCAAACGCGTTTACCAGTTTTGTAGTGGCATAAAATGGCGACTTGTCCCATATATTGCCATTGCCTACGCTGTAAAAGCTGTAAAAAACGGAAAGGTTTCCTACGGCATTATCAAAATCATTTTCAAGCCATACATTATCTAAGGCAAAAGCCTGTGTTGCCTGGTATTCAAATAAAGATTCCCCGTTGTTTTCCGTATCCCATGCAAAGTTATCGGTGAAATCGGCGGTGAGGCCTGCCCCGGAAATACTGTTCAATGCAGCAACGGCAGCGGCATAATCAGCACTATTATTGGTAGCCGAAGCCCTGAATACGAGCGATTTCCCCATCATGCCGAATGCCGCATTTTTTGTAACCCGTCCCCTGTTAGCGGCATCCCATGAGGGCGGTAATAGCGAAGCGGCCTCTGTAAAATCGAGTATTGCCTGGTCAAGCAATTGCGTACCGGTTGTACCGGGTGGTGTAAACTGCTCCGGGGTTTTTACACGCTCAATAGTTAACGGGGCGGTACCAAAATAGTTCCACAGGTTATAGAATGCATACCCGCGTAAAAACAAAGCCTCTCCTTTATTGTAGTTCTTAAGGTTGGGTGTGTTGAATACGCCATTTTCTGCTTCTATCTTTTCCAGCAAAGTGTTTGCGCGCGCAATAAGCTGGTACCATACCGTATAAAAATAAGTTACCCTTTCTGTGCTGGGCTGCAGGCTTCCGAAAATTTCAAACTCTTCATTTGCTTCATTGGTAGTAATGTCGTCACCCGGAAGCAGGTAAATAGGCATCGTGCACATGTAGGGATTTCCCCTGTACCAGTATACATCATTTATTTTGGCATACACGCCAAGCACAGCTTTGGCAAAATCATTTTCCTCGGTAAAGTACGACTCTTCTGTTGGTCCGTGGGGTAAAAGATCGAGGTGCGACCGGTTACATCCGGAATAGCATAAGGCGATAGCTGAAATAACGATCAGTGCTGATATTTTTTTTATAAAAATTTTCATTATGTAAAGATTTTAGCATTAGAAACTGGCATTAATACCAAACTGTACCTGCCGGGTAGGCGGAATAAAATCATTTTCCGGATCAAGCCCTGTATAATCTGTAATGGTAAAAAGGTTGATGGCTGCGGCATAAATCCGGATGCCTTGTATAAATCCTGCCCTGTTTAAGAGTGCTGCCGGCAACGCATAACCTATTTGTATATTCTTTAGGCGCAGGTATCCTGCATTTTCCACGAACCGGTCGGAGTATCTCAGCGCCTGTGCAGGATCGCCGTATACGGCTCTTGGCATGGTGGCAGAAGGATTGTCGGGGGTCCACCTGTTTAAAGTAGTAGCCCACTGGTTAGAAAGTCCGCTCATGGCTTCCATGCCTGCCTTTACACTGTTATATTTTTGAACATCGCCAATACCCTGGAAAAATACACTGATGTCCAATCCTTTAAAGCTGGAGCCTATATTAAAGCCGTAATAATAGCCCGGAATGGTTTTACCCAGGTAAGTACGGTCATTACCGTTAATCCGTCCATCAGGCGTTTGGCTGTACCTTTCGGTTTGATCTTTGGGATTTCCATATACATCCCGGAAATAGGCATCGCCGGGCTTGTATACATACCCGGCAGTTGCATTGTCGGGATCCTGACCAATGTTTATATCTGCATGGTTTTGGCGCCAGGCGTCAATTTCCGCCTGTGTTTGAAAAACACCCCCGGTTTTATATCCCCACAAATAGAACATGGAGTATCCTTCCTCAATTCTGTTGGTTTCACCGCCCAGGGGATTACCGCCATATAGTTTGGTTACCCTGTTTTTTACCGTAGTTAAATTTGCCGAAGCATTAAATCCAACAGGCCCAAAGCTGGTATTGTATCCCACCTGAAATTCGAGCCCCGTATTTCTCACCTCACCTATGTTGAGGTCGGCCGGGGCCTGTATGCCTGTATTAGGCGGCAGCGATACAGACTGAATAATATCATACGTTGATTTATTGTAGTATTCTGCTGTAAAACTCACCTGGTTGTTAAAAAGCACCGCGTCTAAGCCGATACTTGTTGTTTTTAGTTTTTCCCAGGTAAGGGTAGTATTGGCAAAATTAGGTAAGGCCGCTCCCTGCAACTGGGTGCCATAGCCATCCCCGTTCCCGGAACCAACCGAATAGTCGGGTGTGAGTGATACCGTAGAAAGAAAAGCATAATAGGCTGCAGACTGATAGTTGCCTAATTTACCCCATCCCCCCCTGATTTTTAAATCATTGATAAAAGTAGTTACAGGAAAAAATGGTTCTGCACTAATGCGCCATGCAAGGGCAAAAGAGGCAAACTGATCCCACTTATGTCCGGGCGCTAATCTCGATGAGCCATCTTTCCGTATGGTTCCATCTACGTAATATTTATCCTTATACTTATAGCTTAGTCTTCCGTAATAACCGATCAGCGCGTCTTCCTGAATAATATTGGCGAATCCCTGGGTGTAAGGCGGAATATTGGCGATATTCCTGTACTGGAGGTCAGCATAGTTAACATTGCCGCTTAGGTCGGTAGTATACCATCGTCCAAATTGTTCCGAAGCGCCTACAAGCACATCTATATTATGATCATTAAAAAAAGTATGATTATAATTAGCCGTCAGCTCTTTGTTCAGGTTATGGGTGCGGCCCTGTCTTTCACCATATCTTCCTTTTGCGTTGCCATCCTGGCCGGCATAAGGATTACCCGGTGTTTGTGAAAACATCCACTCATCATAGTTCCCCCACGACCTGCGCAGGTTGAAATAATATTCACCCCCAAGGGAGCCTTTTATTTTTAATCCTGTAACCGGTTGTATTTGCACAAATGCATTCCCGATAATATCGTACAATTCATACTTCGTGCTATTCAAATGCTGAAAAGCGAAAACATTATATCTTGTTTGCTGGCCCCACAGCAACCGGGGATCCCCGGCAACGAAATTGTATGGCGCCCCTGGGTTCAGTAAATTAGGATCATAGTCGGGGTTTGGCTCAAAGCTGCCTGCTGTTACCGGCACAAATCCGTAAGGCCCGGCAGGATCGTAAAAGGGTTGAAAGGGTATGGTAGACATCATGGTGCCCATATCTGCCTGTGTATTGGTTAATCCTCTTTGCTGGATCAGCCTTACCGTCATGCCTGCCTCTATATATTTTGAAATGCGGGAGTCAATATTCAATGCAACCGAATAGCGCTCCATATTATTCGCTTTTAACGGGCTTTCCGTTTTTTGATATCCTGC
>CAYVEI010000299.1:0-4443 GCA_964450515.1 uncultured Terrimonas sp.
TTTGCAGATGAACTTCATTTATCAGCTAATTATTTTGGTGATCTGATCAAAAAAGAAACAGGAAAAACAGCGCAGGAATACATCCAGAACAAAATTATTGATATAGCCAAGAACAAGATTTTTGATACCAATAAAAATATCAATGAAATTGCTTTTGAATTAGGATTTAAGTACCCACAGCATTTCAGCAGGCTGTTTAAGCAACGGGTAGGGTATACGCCAAATGAATACCGAAGTTTGAATTGAGTTAGTTGCTATAACAATCATCGTCTGCAGGTAAGGAACTTAGAAACTTATCTCTGCTTACACTCACGAGGGCAAATTCATTGTTCTTGTCTTTTGGCAGCAAGGGCTGTAAAAAAGCATTGCCGGTAACAACAGTATTCCATTTTTCGATCTCATTCATTATTTTCATTATAGTGATTAACCACGGCAAAAACATTAGTAGTCAGTGTGGAATACCTGTTGATCATATGCCATGTGTGCTCATACATTATGAAAATGCAGTTTTATCTGTGGCGGCCCGGAATATTTTTTTTACCTTTGCGCTGCAAATCCGTTCCAAACCACATTTTGTATACCACACTTCAGCGTGTTGGCGTTTTGGAAATTAAATATTAGTCTTCGTCTACTATTCAGACGGAAATAATTAGAAACAATTGTAAACAGATCAGCTCACTTGCTGTAAAAGCAGGTGATTGTTCTTTATATACTTTTAACCGTTTTTCAGCAGCATGAAGAACAATAAATTTATTTTATGTTATTAGCAACTGATCTTGACGGAACATTTTTGGGAGGACGGCAGGCTGACCGTTTGAAGCTGTACCGCTTAATACGGGAACAGGAAAATATACGGTTAATGTTTGTTACCGGCCGTGGTATTGAAAGTGTGATGCCTTTGCTCGACAATCCTGTTATTCCCGACCCGGATTATATTATTTGCGATGTTGGCGCCACTATTTTAAACGGCCAAACCCTGGAACCCGTTCAGCCGATACAATCGGAAATTGAAAACCAGTGGCCGGGTACACTGGTCATACAAAAACGAATGCGAAAAGTAAAAGGGCTTCGTTTACAACCGGTATCGCAGCAACGGCGCTGCTCATTTTTTTACGATGAACGTACCGATATAGAAACCGTAAAAAAAATTGCTGATGAAATGGGGTTAGATGTACTGCTGTCTGCCGGCAGGTTTCTTGATATTCTCCCTAAAAACATCAATAAGGGATCTACGCTGAAACGGCTGGTTAAGCTCATGCAGTTTTCTGCGAAAGACATATTGGTAGCGGGCGATACACTTAACGACCGCTCCCTGTATGATACGCAGTATAAGGGTGTGGTTGTAGGCGCAGCGGAACCTGCATTGATGGATTATACCAATGGCATGGCCAACGTATTACAGGCAAAATCGCATGGCGCGGGTGGCATACTGGAGTCCATGAAGCATTTTCCCGAGTTCAGCGGCTATGTAAACAACGGGGCAAACAACATTCCCGAAGATGCGCAGGGCGATACACAGTTGCTGGTGCTGTATCATCGCCTGCCCTATGAGATGAAGGAAATAAACGGAACAGAAAAGAAGGTATCGCCGAAGAGCCCCAATGGTATTATTCCTTCCCTGCTGGGCTTTTTCAACAACGGGCGTACAGGCGCATGGATTGCATGGGAAGAGGTGCGCAATAAAAATATGGCGCGTGCCGACCGGTATATTGACGAAAGCAAGTATCCTAACCTTATTGCCTCCAGCATTGCGCTTACCAAAAAAGAAATTGATGTTTTTTATAAATTATTTTCCAAAGAAGCATTTTGGCCGGTTATATTTTCATTTGCTGATAAAGTTAGATTCAATCATGAGCAATGGGAACAGTATGTAAATGTAAACCGCTTATTTGCTGAAAGGGCTGCCCTGGAAGCCGATAAAGATGCTACCGTTTGGATACATGAATACAACCTGTGGATGGTTCCGGGAATATTAAGGCAGTTGCGCCCGGATGTAAAAATTGGTTTTTTCCATCATACTGCGTTTCCGCCGGCCGATATTTTTAATATTATTCCCTGGCGAAGGGAAATTATTGGCAGCATGCTGCAATGTGATTATATCGGTTTTCATATTCCACGGTATGTAGAAAACTTTGTAGATGTAGTAAAGAGCCATATCCCTGTTAAAGTGCGTTCTGAGCAATCCTGTGCCGACAGGTTTTTGACCTATAGCTGCGCATTGGGCGTAGATAAAATGACGAGGGAGATAGATGCCGGCGGCAGGATAATACGATTGGGCGCACATCCTGTTGGTATTAATATGAAAAATATCCGTCACATCTTTGAGCAGCCGGCCACGCAGGAAAGAATAAAGAAAATGCAAAAGCAAAGAGAGGGCAAACAAATTATTTTATCGGTAGAGCGGTTAGATTATGTAAAAGGTCCGCTCGAAAAAATAAACGCCTTTCAAACCTTCCTGGAACGAAACCCCCATCTCCATGGTAAAGTAGAACTGGTTAATATTTGCACGCCGCCCGCTTCCGGCATGAAAGTGTATGATAAAATATTAGCCGAGCTGGAGCAGGCCATTGGTAAGATCAATGGCAAGTACGCGCGGTTAGACTGGGTGCCTATTCATTTCTTTTTCAGATCGGTTCCTTTTGAAGAAGTAATTACTTATTATGCCATTGCCGATGTGGCGTGGATAACGCCATTGCGGGACGGGCTGAACCTGGTAGCCAAAGAATATATTGGTGTGCAGGGGCTTAAACCCGCTGCCGATGGCGTATTGGTAATATCCGAATTTGCAGGCGCTTCTGTTGAGCTCTCTTATGCCATCCGTACCAATCCTTATGATATTAAAGACCTGGTGCAGGGACTGGAACAGGCGCTGGCACTGGATCAGAACGACAGGAAACTGCGGATGGAGCGATTATTTGAGCAGGTAACGCATTACGATATTGATAACTGGGGAAAAGCTTTTATGCATGAGCTCGAAAACATACGCCGCGAAGACAGCGTGATGCAATTATCGTAACGCTTTTGATCAGATCAATGACTTACCCGTTCTGAAGCAGGTGCCTTTAAAGAGGGCCACCTGCTCATTGCGCTGGTTGGTGATGGTAACGATGTATAGTCCCGTGCTTTTACCGTTATGCAACTCTTTGGCCTCAGCGGTTAATGTATCCCACAGTTTTGAAGCTTTGGTAAAAGTGATGGAGGTATCCCACGCTACGGAAAGATTGTTGCGGCTGTTGCATGCAAAAGCGAAGGCGCTGTCGGCTAAAGAAAAGGGAATGCCGCCATGTACGATCCCCAGGCCGTTCAGCATCTCATCGCGTATTTCCATTTGTATTTTGCTGTACCCCTCTCCTGCTTCCAGCACTTTTATGCCCAGCCACCTGCTGAAGCTGTCTCTGTTCATTATTTCTTCCACTACTTCCATAGCAGTGGTGTTGTTTGCTTTGCTCATTATTTTTGTTTATCTGAAAAAACAAGTTGCTTACTTTTTATCTGAAAGCTAATATACAGCATATTACCAGTGGTTCCGCCAAATGTGGCGCGTCCCGGGTTTTTAGCGGGGTTGTAAAGAGGTAATATATTTTGCGGTTGATCCAAGCCTGATTTTTATTATCTTTCAGCTAGCATCTTTCACCCATATTAGAAGAAAAACATAAATCTTATCGAGAATGATTGGCCAGTTTGGGGAACAAAGCACGAAAGTAATAGCGCTTTGAGTTAATAAGTTTCGGAAGCCATTTGTAAAAGAGAAGGCTTTGTAATAAAAAAAATATTTGCTATTTAAATTAGTGACAGCTAAATTTGTTAGTACATTTTATGCCAGCTAAAAACCTATTTGATAAACCCTTTGATGAAGGCACCAAAGTAAAGTTGGAAATTTTCAGAGAATATTTCCAGGAATGGCTTCCTGTTTTTGTTTCAAGAAAAGAACCTATCTGGAAAACAATACAATTTTTTGATTTTTTTGCGGGTAAAGGAAAGGATATAAATGGTGAATTAGGTAGTCCATTAATCGCTGTTGGAATAATTAACTCTTTGCGTCAGTATATTATGCAAAATAAAATGAAAGTTATTTTGCATTTGAATGAGTTGGATAAAGATAGTTACAATGCATTATTGAACAATGTTTCTACACTGGCAAGTGATTTCGAAATAAAAACATATATAAAGAATTCCAGGCCGTTTTCAAAGAGCTGTATAATTCCATGAAAACATCTGCTAACTTTCTTTTCCTTGATCAAAATGGAATAAAGGAAATTACTACTGATATTTTTCAAAAAATTACTTGTTTAAAACAGACTGACTTTTTATTTCTTCATCTTACTTTAAAAGATTTGCTATTACAGATGAGTTTAAGAAATATTTTCCTTTTGATTCCAACGAAGTGGCTACTACTGATTATTATCATATTCATAGAAAAGTTCTTGATCATTACAAATCACT
>CAYVEI010000300.1:0-1571 GCA_964450515.1 uncultured Terrimonas sp.
GATTTTAAACCGGCGCCCAACCAGGATAAAATGATCGTAACGCAGGCACGCCATACCTGGGTTAATGCAAAAGCGGCTGCATTATATCCTTCCGTTGCACATTATAAAACAGGCGCAAAGCATGGCTTTCTTTTTCTTAAAGATGTGATGTGGGATAACACCTATGGCGGATTTTATACGCTGGTGGATCAAAAAGGAAAGGTAAAACACAACGGCTTTGCAGAAAAAGAAGCCTATGGAAATGCATTTGGCATTTATGCGCTTGCCGCTTATTATAAAACATCGGGCGATACCGCCGCACTGAGCCTGGCAAAACAGGCATTTGCCTGGCTTGAAAAACACAGCCACGACCCGGTATACAAAGGTTATTTTCAGCACATGCAAAGAGATGGCACGCCTGTTAAACGAACCCCTGATATTCCTTCCACTTCCGATCTTGGATACAAAGACCAGAACAGCACTATTCACCTGCTGGAAGCTTTCACGGAACTGTACCAGGTATGGCCCGATCCGTTGTTACGCGAACGCTTAAACGAAATGCTGCTGCTTATCAGGGATACCATAACTTCACCCAAAGGAAGCCTTACGCTTTTCTTTGAGCCCAACTGGAGGCCCGTTTCATTCAGTGATTCAGCTAAAGCAACTATTTTGAAGCACCGCTATCTCGATCATGTTTCCTTTGGCCATGACGTGGAAACCGCCTGGCTTATGCTGGAGGCTTCACATATACTGGGATTTAAAAATGACAGCCTCACCCTTCATAAGGCAAAGCATATGGTGGATCATGCTTTGCGCAACGGCTGGGATAGCACTGTTGGAGGATTTTACGATGAAGGCTATTATTTTAAAGGTGACGATAAGATCACGATCATAAAGGATACCAAAAACTGGTGGGCGCAGGCAGAAGGAATGAACACTTTGTTATTCATGGCCGGTCTTTTTCCAAACGACCCTTTACACTATTTTGAAAAGTTCAGGCAACTCTGGAGCTATACACAAACCTATCTTATTGACCATGAATACGGCGACTGGTATGAAGGCGGATCAGATAAACAGCCCGAACTCAAAAAAAGCCTGAAAGGTCATATCTGGAAAGCCACCTATCACCATTTCCGTTCATTAAGCAATTGCATCAGTACTTTAAGGAAGGAATAGGGCTAATTAATATTTTGATGTGCTATACCCTTTTTATTCCAGATAATGTAAAACCCAGGAGGCGTAGTCTCAATCTCTGTTTTGTAAAAAACGGACTTCAGTCCGTTGCATAATGAAGATACTAAAGAACAGAGAGGTGTAGCCTTGGTTCATTTTATGATGAACAATATGTTTTTCATGAATTAATGTGAAGCGATGCTCTACACGTATGTGAATTTTCTATTGGGGAGTAGACCAATTGAAATGGGCGTTTGGTTAAAACAGTATGTATCGTACCTACGGCACTCAATGACATCTTAGTATTCCTTATCACCGGAATAAATTCCGGAGTTACAATATGCATACAGGCCTACGGCCTTATCGTAGAATTATTTTCACATGCAGCACTTAATTAGTCAGAAATAGCCGGCTTACTT
>CAYVEI010000300.1:1671-4441 GCA_964450515.1 uncultured Terrimonas sp.
ATACTAAAAATATAATTGGCATTGGAAGCCTGTTGTTTTTTCAGGAACTGCAATGCCTTTTCTTTTTTGGCAGGATCATCGGCGCTGATGCTGATGAATTCGAAATCCCGTTTACGGTACATCCTGTTCATGGTTATAAACTCCGGGAATTCGGTAACGCAGGGACCGCACCAGGTAGCCCAGATATTGATTAAACGCAGTTTTTCAGAATCATTCTTCAGCAAATTTTTTATTCCTGCTACATCTATATCGTTCAACTGTACCGGCTCTTTTGCCCACTCCTGCTGCGCCTTAACAATCCAGTCGCTTTTTTCCTTCCATTTCGTTGAACATCCAAAAACTTTTGTAGTGGGTGTTCTTACTTCCTTATTGGCAATCAAAGCTTCTATAGCATCTCGCGTATCAAAATGCTTTGGCGTTTTGGCAGGATTTTCCACATCGTCTATCCTTCCCTGGAAACGGAGTTTGCGCGCTTCATCAAAAATAAAAACATGTGGGGTAACGGCCGGTCCATATGCCGTTGCCGTTGCCTGTGTATCGCCATCATACAAATACGGGAAATTGAATTGCTTTTCTTTGGCACGGATCTTCATCTCCTCAAAGGAATCGCTTAAGTCTGTATAGTCCAGCTCACTTAAGGTAATAGACTCAGGATCGTTGGGCATAATGGCAACAACAGCAACACCTTTGCCGGAATAATCGGTGGTAAGTTGTATGATGCGGTCTTCATAAGCCTGCGCGGTAGGACAGTGATTACAGGTAAAGATGATCACCAATATTTTACTATCGTTGAAAGATGCAAGTGTATAGGTTTTACCATCAACAGCGGGCAATTCAAAATCGGGCGCGGCGGAGCCAATAGCAAGGGTTTTATGCTCCTGCTGCGGTTGGCTATAACCCGGAGAAGACTGTAATAAAAATAAAATGCTCAGCAGGAAAACTACAAATGAATGCTTCATAACTGAATATTTTACTAAAAGTTACCAAATTTTCGGCATTGCCGCTTATATTAACAGACCCACGCTCTGATCATGTCCGCACGAACCATATCCTCAACTTCCGTTTCGTGGAGACACGAACCGGGGCGGTAGTGTGAATATGTGATCCATAAAAATAAAAGTTTTATCTTTCCCCCTAACTTTAATTATACCATATGTCTCCCTGGCTGCTTTTTTCATTTGTAGTAGGATATTTTCTTTTGCTTTTAGTGGTGGCTTACTACACTTCGCGAAACTCCAACAATGATTCTTTTTTTATTGGCAACAGAAGCTCCAACTGGATGCTGGTGGCTTTCGGCATGATCGGTACGTCCCTCTCGGGCGTAACTTTTGTATCGGTACCCGGAACGGTAGGCGGTGCGGGCTTTGCGTATTTCCAGGTGGTGATCGGGTATTTGATTGGCTATTTCCTTATCGCATTCATTCTTCTGCCTTTGTATTATCGTTTAAATCTCACATCCATTTATAATTACCTGCAGCACCGTTTTGGAATGGTCTCTTATAAAACAGGCGCCCTGTTTTTTATCATCTCCAGAACATTGGGTGCAACAGCCAGGCTATACCTTGTTATCAATATCCTGCAGATCTTCATCCTCGATAACCTGGGCATGCCTTTCTGGCTTACCACGGTTATTATACTGCTCATGATCATCCTCTATACTTTTGAAGGAGGCGTTAAAACCATTGTATTTACAGATACGCTGCAAACTTCTTTTATGCTGCTGGGACTGGTGGTATGTACCATCTTTATTATGAACAACCTTGGTCACAGCTTTTCCGGAACACTGAATAAGCTGGGGGGGCTTGGCTTAACCAAAATTTTCAATACAGACATTAACAGCTCATCTCACTTTCTAAAACACATCATGGGAGGCGCTTTTATTACGGTTGCTATGACGGGGCTTGACCAGGAGATGATGCAAAAAAACATCAGCGTAAAGAACCTGAAGGATTCCCAGAAAAACATGGTTACTTTCAGCATCATTATGGCATTGGTGAACTTCCTGTTCCTTTTCTTAGGCGGACTGTTGTATATTTTTGCGGCCGAAAAAGGAATTCATGTGCCGCCCGATGACCTGTTCCCAACCGCAGCGCTAAGTTATATGCCAACAGCGGTATCCATTATCTTCATCATTGGATTGATCTCTGCATTATTCCCGAGCGCCGATGGCGCTTTAACCGCGTTAACGTCTTCTTTCTGTATAGATATACTGGGCCTAAAGCGGAAGGAGAGCTGGAGTGAAAGCAAGCGGAGAAGGATAAGGCTGACGACCCACTTTAGTTTTGCTTTTATATTTTTTATAGTTGTATTAGGCTTTAAGCTGGTAGATAATAAATCTATCATTGACGTTATTCTTAAAGTAGCAGGTTTCACCTATGGCCCATTGCTTGGCTTATTTGCTTTTGGCATATTGAGTAAAAGGGTCATCAATGACCGTTTATCGCTGATCGTTTGTTTGCTGGCTCCGTTACTGATCCTTGGCGTTGATATGATCAACAATATAGAATGGTATCAGCCCCAGTTGAATTTAGCCGGGCAGTGGGTTGAAAGTATTAAATCGCTTTCCCTATCGCTTTTCGGTAACTTCAAGATCGGTTATGAACTGCTGATCTACAACGGGATGCTCACGTACCTGGGTTTATGGATCATTTCAAAAAAGCCTGCTTCCACAAACTAAATTTTTATAAACTGCGTTATATCCATGAAGGCCACTGCACAAGCGGTGGCTTTGCTATCTGTGGCTGGTTAATGTGAAATGGGTGAATGGTGA
>CAYVEI010000301.1:0-4428 GCA_964450515.1 uncultured Terrimonas sp.
CGCGCTAATTTCCGGTATGCTTTTTTTATTTGTTCTGTGCTGGCGGTTTTATCCAGTCCCAGTATCTTATAATAGTCTATGAATTCCATAAAACGAACGTATATAGGTTTTTAAACCGGAGATAAATGTACTAAAAGAATAGATTTCGGGGATGAGGGGAGGATAAATGCATCTGATAACCCGGCTATGGGCGCCGGATGCCAAACAAGAAAATTGTACCTCGCCCGGGGTATCCCGGGAGATGGGAGGCGGGTTTATTAACGCCAGCGAAATAATGCTGTATTAGGTAGTATTGGCCGCTTCGAAGAGGCAGGGCAAACTCAGGCAATGAACCGGCAGCCACCGCCAATTGCTTACTTGCTCAGGTGCATGCTTCTTTCCTTATACAGGGTTCTGAAATAAGGATCGCGCAAATCCTTAATAAAGCGGATAGCTTCACCCGTTGATTTCATTTCAGGCCCTAATTCTTTATTTACACCGGGAAACTTATCAAAGCTGAAAACAGGCTCTTTAATCGCAAACCCCTTCAGGTTTTTCTCAAACTTCAGGTCTTTGAGCTTTACTTCTCCCAGCATTACTTTAGTAGCTATATTAAGATAGGGGATCTGGTAAGCCTTTGCTATAAAAGGTGTTGTGCGGGAAGCCCGTGGGTTGGCTTCTATTACGTATACTACTCCGTCTTTAATGGCAAACTGGATATTGATCAGTCCGCGGATATCCAGCGCCCGGGCAATTTTTTCCGAATACACTTCCATGGTGGTTACTTCCAGCGGACTAAGGTTGAAGGCCGGCAGCACGGCATTGCTGTCGCCACTGTGTATGCCCGCCGGTTCTATGTGCTCCATTACGCCCATTACATGAAAGGTCTCTCCATCAAAAATGGCATCTACTTCTGCTTCCTGGCAACGGTCGAGGAAATGATCTATCAGGATTTTATTTCCGGGAAGATGTTTTAATAAGCTCAGCACTCCTTTTTCGAGCTCTTCATCATTCAGCACAATACGCATTCTTTGCCCGCCCAGCACATAACTGGGGCGCACCAGCACCGGGTAGCCCACTTCCTTGGCTATTTCAATAGCGTCGTCCGAATTATATGCCGTGCCGTATTTAGGGTAAGGAATGCCTAAGGCTTTTAACTCGTCGCTAAAACGGCCGCGGTCTTCGGCAATATCCATATTATCAAAGGAGGTTCCAATGATACGGATGCCCTTTTCATGAAGCCGTTTGGCCAATTTTAAAGCGGTTTGTCCGCCTAACTGCACAATAACGCCCACCGGTTTTTCATATTCCACTATTTCCCATAAATGTTCCCAGAATACCGGCTCAAAATACAGCTTATCGGCTATGTCGAAATCGGTTGAAACCGTTTCAGGGTTACAGTTTACCATGATGGCTTCATAGCCGCATTCTTTTATTGCCAGTAGCCCGTGCACACAGCAATAATCAAATTCAATGCCCTGTCCTATACGGTTGGGACCCGAGCCCAGCACCAGCACAGATCCCTTAGTGGCTCCTGAAGCAGCCTTTTTAGCCGAATGTATAATGCTTTCGTTATGTATTACAGCGGCTTTCCCGTTATCTGAGGAGGAGGGCGCCTCAAAGCTGGAATAGAAATAAGGGGTTTTAGCTTCAAATTCGGCAGCGCAGGTGTCTACCATTTTGTATACGCGGGTTAGCCCCATCTTTTTTCTGCGCTCATAAATGTCTTCGTCCTTACCATCTTTCATAATACGGCAGATCTGCTCATCGCTAAAGCCATTATGTTTGGCCTGCACCAGTAAATCATCAGGCAATGTTTTGCTGTTATATTCGGCCAGCTTTTTCTCAATACTTACAATTTGCTGTATCTGGTAAATAAACCAGCGGTCAATACGGGTGGCTTCACAAATAGATTTTACACTTACGCCCATCATAAGCGCATCCTTAATACGGAATATCCTGTCCCACTTTGGTGTTTTCAGGTATTCCACTACTTCTTCCGGCCGCATCATGCTTTTTCCATAATAACCCAAACCCACCGCTTCGTTTTCGAGGCTCTGACATGCTTTTTGAATGGCTTCGGTAAAGCTGCGGCCAATAGACATGACTTCACCCACTGATTTCATCTGGAGCCCAAGGGTATCGTTGGCTCCCTTGAACTTATCGAAGTTCCAGCGGGGCATTTTCACAATTACATAGTCGAGGGTGGGTTCAAAATATGCGGAGGTAGATTGGGTGATCTGGTTTTTAAGCTCGTCTAAATTGTAGCCAATAGCCAGCTTTGCCGCTATTTTAGCAATAGGGTAACCGGTGGCCTTGGAAGCCAGCGCCGATGACCGGCTCACCCGTGGGTTAATTTCGATAGCAATAATTTCTTCTGTTTCGGGGTTAAGGGCAAACTGCACATTACATCCCCCTGAAAAATTCCCCAGGTCGCGCATCATGCGGATGGCGGTATTACGCATAAGCTGGAAAGCGGTATCGCTCAGCGTCATCGCCGGGGCCACCGTAATGGAATCACCCGTATGGATGCCCATAGGATCAAAGTTCTCTACCGTACATATAATAGCAACATTATTGGCATCGTCGCGCAAAAGCTCCAGCTCAAATTCCTTCCAGCCCAGCACCGCCTTTTCCACGAGCACTTCATGTATGGGGGAGGCAGACAAGCCTCTTTCAAGGGCATCATCCAGCCACTCTTTACTGTGTACAAAGCCCCCGCCCGTGCCGCCAAGGGTATAAGATGGGCGTATTACCAAAGGAAATCCTATTTCCTGGGCAAACTCCTTCCCTTCCAAAAATGAGTTAGCAGTCCGGGCAGGCGCCACTGCTATTCCCAGCTCAATCATCCACTTGCGAAAAAGTTCCCGGTCTTCTGCCTTGTCTATGGCCTTAATATCTACTCCAATCAGCCTTACCCCATGTTTTTCCCAAATGCCCAGCTCATTGGCTTCCTTAGCCAAATTCAACGCAGTTTGTCCGCCCATGGTAGCCAAAACTGCGTCAATCTGGTTTTCCTCCAGTATTTGCTCAATGCTTTCTACGGTTAACGGTAACAAATACACTTTATCGGCCATCATGGGGTCGGTCATGATCGTGGCGGGATTGCTATTAATTAATATAACCTTAACCCCCTCTTCGCGCAGGCTCCGGGAGGCCTGTGTTCCCGAATAGTCAAATTCACATGCTTGTCCGATAATAATGGGGCCTGAACCAATGATCAGTACCGTTTTGATAGAATTGTCTTTAGGCATTGCTTAATAAAGATTTGAAAGGATCCGGTGGGTATTTTCCGTATAAACCTCCTGGGTTGGCACTGAAAAAACCGGGCAAAGGTACGGGTTGAAAAATTAAATGCGAAACTCCGGGGCTTAATATTTCGGAGAGGCGTAATTTATAGAGGAATGGGCCATGTTACAGGTATTTGTGCTGAGTTAATTGTAATAAAAAAAGACACTGCTGAATGCCAGTGTCTTTTAAAAATATTACAACAGCACTAACTGGTATGGAACGCAGAAAGTTCAAATTCATCAAGCATGATCTCCTGTTGCTGAATCTTGTTATGATCTTCATATTTGTCCTTCATCTTTGTAATAAAACGTTGTTTCGCTGTTTCTCCGCGAAAAGTGCCGATTACCGTTCCTGTCATGATGGCCAACGCCAGTACAATTTTTCTTTTCATCCCTTTCATAACATTCAATTTATAGATTCAACAATATAATAGTAGACAATATATAGACGAAAAACGCTGTATTATAGTTTGAAAATAGTGTGTTCTTTTAAGGGTTTTTTGGTCATTTCAAAGATTATTATCAAAAATCAAATCAGTGTTTCTTCTTAGCATACCCCATTTGGGGTATAGGAAGCTAATGTTCAATACTTCACTTACCTTACCGGTTCTTCAACGTATTGGGAAACTTTAAACAAATCTGAAAAAGAGTTGTAATGATCTTTACAGAGCGGGCAAAACAGTATCCATTTTTCAGGGGCAGTTACAATTTATTTCTCAAAGAGAATGCCAGAGTTTAAAATGCCGTGGATATTTCAACATTTAAAATACATTTTTAAAAAAAAGAAAGCATTGTTAAGTATTTCTTATAAAAAAACAGATCACAACAGAACTAAAGAAAATGATTTTATCGTTAAACCAATCATGGGTAGATTTGTTACCTACTACTAAATACGAATTATTTTGTTAATGAGATGCCTTTTCTTTTTGTTGCTTTTATCTGTTTCCCATTCATTCGCCCAAAACCCTTTACTCAGCAGCTATCCCAAAGGATATTTTATTAAGCCATTGAATATTCCGGCAAGTTTATCGGGCAACTTCGGAGAGCTCCGTCCCAACCACTATCATATGGGGCTTGATTTTAAAACCAACCGGGTAGAAAACCTGCCGGTGCATGCCGCTGCCGGGGGCTATATAGCAAGGGTAAAGATTGAACCGTT
>CAYVEI010000302.1:0-4409 GCA_964450515.1 uncultured Terrimonas sp.
TTTTTTATTTAATCTTCCCACCGCCATTCACCTGAGATCTGTAAAGCATCTTTGAGGTTGCTTTTCAATAATGCCTCTTTTAACCTGTCGTCTGTTAAGCGTTTGGCCTTTAACGCAGGTGCATCTGCCAGTCCATAGAGCAACATGGCACTGAAGCGTATGGTATTCTTCATTTCCTGCTCATTCACCAGGTCAAAAACATCACAATCGGCATGATAGCAATTCAGCGCTTCCCGGCTGAGGCTACCCGCTACACTGCCGGCAGGAATACCCTGGAGCATAAAGGGCTGATGATCGCTGTGCAAGCCGAAGCCTGACCGGAATATATTTGAAAAAGAAGTGTCAATGCGCTTTGCTATGCTGCCGATGGCCCGGAAAAGTGGTTCATCTTCACCGGTAGTGGCTGAATATCCTTTGGGGTTATTCGACATGTCGAGGTTGAGCATGTATTTGATCTGTTCTGCAGTGCCTTCCTGCAATACATTTTTTACATACGCTTTTGAACCGAGCAGCCCCTGCTCTTCTCCCATAAATAAAACAAATTCTACTGTACGTTCGGGTTGCAGGTTCAGGGTTTTAAAAGTACGGGCAATATCCATTACCGAAAAGGCACCAATACCGTTGTCAATAGCGCCTGTAGCGAGATCCCAGCTATCCAGGTGCCCGCCGATCACAATTTTTTCAGCGGGTTTTACTTTACCCCTGATGGTGGCAATTACATTCCGGGCTTTTATTTTACCTGCAAAATTGGTCATTACAATACTGGCAGTGGCAGGTGTAGCCTGCAGTTGCTTTTTTAATTGCATGCCATCTTCATTGCTTATGCAAATCGCCGGGATACTGATTAGCTTGCCGGTTACCGATGCGGTGCCGGTAAGCAAAATATTGCCCGGCGCGGAATTAAAGAATATGATCGCTTTGGCCCCATAGCGGATAGCTAAAGCCGTTTTTTCAGACCGGTGCAAATTCTGTAACCCATCTGCTGAACCCGGCAGTATACCCAGTGCAACCAATACAATTTTATCTTTCGCTGCACCGGGATTATTGAGGTAATCTTCTTCCAACCCATTGCCCATATCGGCAATGCTGTCTGAAACGGTTGATTCTACAGGAGAATGTGCCAGCGAAACCGCCTTATAGTTTTTGTTGCTGATCATAACGTTCAGCGTGCCCCTGCTCCAGCTTTCCGCTTCAAAGGGGGCGTACTGAACAGCTAATCCGTAAGATCTTAAGAGCTCGTAAGCATAGGTTTCGGCCCTGGCGCCCCTGGCAGAGCCGGTAAGCCGGTGCCCGATATTTTGGGTAACCGTTTGCAGATTGCTATAGGCGGTGGAATGTTGCAGCACTTCATCATTTATGTTTTTAAAAACAGTGGTCCATTCCTGGCGGAATTGCGCAACAATGGTATTGCTGAAAAAAAGAAAAACAAAGGCCGAAGTAACAAACCTTATCATATTCAATGTAATCATTGTGTTTTAACGCGTATATGCCCAGAAACAGCCATTGTAAGATACGCGCAGTTAATTTACTTTGGACACCGTACCGTTGAGCCGCATTAGTATATAGATGCGTTTATTTTCATAATAATCAGGCGTTGTGCTATTCCTGCCCAGGTGGATAGGCTTAAAATCAAAACCGGTAAGTACCCGGTAGTTCGTATCGGAAAGATTGTCTTGCAAATGGCTATCCTGGTATTGATCAAGCATATGGGCAAACAGGTACATCACTTCATAACCCCGGAATGCCATTTCCGAAGGGTAGGTGTAGGTAGCTTGCGCATACTGCTGTGAAAAATGGGCTACCCATGCATCTGTTTGTCCCGGATCAAAAAAGGCCGAAGAATAAACGACAGGAACGGCTTTCAACTCAGGAACGCCCAATTCACGAAACCCTTCCCAGGTAGGCATACCTACCAGCGTAATTTTGTAAGTGGCAGACAACGGGGCAACGGCTGAAATAAGCAACTTACTGAAACTTTCATCGAGGCTGCCGCAAATGATAACGTTTTCTCTTTCTTTATCTAATGCAGTCTTTATGTTTTCGGGAGTAACGCCTGTATTCAATGTAACCTCACGAATATTCAATACAGGGCCGGAAGAAGATGCATTAAGCGATTTAAACACTTCCGTTACCCTGTTATCAGCCGCATTGTTTCTGCGGAACATGATAATATTGTTAGTGCCGTGATTACGCAAAACATAATTATACAGCGCCTGCAAATGCGTATTTAGTTTGGAGTTCACGATAATTACAAAGGGATTTTCGCTGATTCCGCCGTCGTTCGGGTAACTCGCAGAAACAAAAGGAATTTGTTTTTCCTTAGCCACAGTGGCCAGATCAAGGTATTCGCTGCCGCTAACGGCGCCGATGAAAAGATCAACGCTGTCCAGCACGCCGCTATCCGCCAGCTTATAAACAGAGGTTTTACTTTTGGTATCGTATACCTGAACATTTAAATGCAGTCCTTCTTTATCTAATGAATCTAAAGCGAAAGCCGCTCCCTGGTAAAAATCCAAACCCGTGCTCAAATAGCGTGGAATCGTTTTTCCGAACCTGTAATTCCCTCCTGCATTAAAAGCCGAATCAAGATACAACGGTGCAAAAACAGCAATGCGGGGCGCTTTTATTACAGGGTGCGTTGTTGTGCTATCCTGGGCAGCAATACGGCTTGCCAGGCACAGCAGAAAAGTTAAAATAAGAAATCCGGCTTTAGTCATGCGTATACCTTTACCATAAGACGTATCATTCCCACTCTATAGTTGCAGGCGGCTTGCTGCTGATATCATACACTACCCGGTTGATGCCTCTTACATTATTTATAATTTCATTTGAGATATGTGCAAGAAATTCATAAGGCAGATGCGCCCAGTCTGCCGTCATACCATCTACAGAAGTAACCGCTCTTAATGCAACGGTATACTCGTAGGTTCTTTCATCACCCATAACACCCACGCTTTTTACCGGAAGCAAAATAGCGCCCGCCTGCCATACCTTATCATACAAATCAAAAGATCGCAAAGCTTTAACATATAACGCGTCGGCTTCCTGCAGCAAACGTACTTTTTCCTGCGTTATATCTCCCAGTATACGAATGGCCAACCCCGGTCCGGGGAAGGGGTGACGAAAGAGCATGGCCGGGGGAAGCCCCAATTCGAGCCCAACTTTTCTTACTTCATCCTTGAACAGGTAACGCAGCGGCTCTACCAGCTCAAGATGCATTTTTTCAGGAAGTCCTCCTACATTGTGGTGCGACTTAATGGTAACAGACGGACCGTGCACCGATACGCTTTCAATAACATCGGGATATATGGTGCCCTGCCCCAGTAATCCTATATTTTCAATTTGATGTGCTTCTTCGTCAAATATTTCAATAAAAGTATTGCCTATGATCTTCCTTTTTTCTTCAGGATCTGTTTTGCCGGCCAGGTTGCTGTAAAAGCGGTCACGGGCATCCACACCTCTAACATTGAGCCCAATTTCGTTATAGGTTTTCAAAACCTGTTCAAACTCGTCTTTTCTTAATACACCGTTGTCTACAAAAATGCCAAACAGCCTGTCGCCAATGGCTTTATGTATCAATGTGGCGGCAACCGTTGAGTCAACTCCCCCGCTCAATGCCATGATTACCCTGCGGTTACCGATCTGTTTTTTCAGGGTTTCTATGGTATCGCTTACAAAATGCGCCGGCGTCCAGTCCTGTCTGCACCCGCATATTTCCACCAGAAAATTCCGGATCAGTTGTTTGCCATAAGAGGAATGGTATACTTCGGGATGAAACTGCAGTCCGTAAATAATATGAGCATCACTGCCATTTTTTTTGAAAGCGGCTACAGGTATAGTATCTGTTGTTCCCAGCAGCTCAAAGCCGGCAGGCGTTTCTAATATGGAATCGCCATGGCTCATCCATACCTGCGATGCTACAGGCACATCCGTCCACAGCACATCATCCTGTGTAACTTTTAACAGGGCCCGGCCGTATTCCCTTTTTTCCGACTTTTCAACTTTACCGCCAAATGTTTTGGCGGTAAGCTGTGCACCATAGCAAATGCCGAGTACCGGCACTTTTTTACTGATGGCTTCAATATCCACCAGCGGTGCGTTGCTGTCGTTTACCGAAAAAGGAGAGCCCGATAAAATAACGGCCTTTAATCCGGCTGTGTAGCTGATGGGCTTATTAAAAGGAGTAATTTCACAATACACGCTGGCTTCACGTACAGCCCGCGCTATAAGCTGAGTATATTGGGAACCGAAGTCAAGAATAATGATCTTTTCTGTCATTTGGATGCGAAGGTAATAAAATGCTGTTATTGCGGCTATAGGAAGTCTGGAGACAGGAGAAAGAACTTCTAAAAACAAAGAACCGCATTGCTGGCTATACCGCTATGTGATGTCTCCGACTTCGTATTACT
>CAYVEI010000303.1:0-4409 GCA_964450515.1 uncultured Terrimonas sp.
TGTTGCAGGTGATTGCCTTTAATAATTAAATGACAGGTATTCCAGTCGTTGCTTTTGATCAATGCTTTTAATGAATCGGAACTGCCTAAGGATCCGTCAACAATAGCTGCCGTCCACGCATTTTTTTGCGATTCGCCGGGCTTATTGGGTATGGTTACTTTTTGCCCCCGGTAGGCCAGCGTGGTACGGCCGCGCTCTTCATAATTTTGCCCGGTGTAATTATTTTTTCCGTCAATATCTGCCTGGTACCCTTTTAATGCATAAGGCACGCCCTCAAACAGCACACTCCTGTAATTAATACCGCTGTTGCCGGCTTCGGTGATCTTAAATTCCAGCTTCAATTCAAAATCTTTTGGCTCACCGCCTTTGTATATAATAAAAGTATTGCTTTTTAAAAGCTTATCCGGTGTTACTTCTCCTACCAGGCTACCCTCTTCCGCTCTCCAGTAAGCCGTATCTCCTTCCCATCCGTTAAGCGTTTTACCATCAAATATCTGCTCAAATCCGTCACTATCCGAAACGGCAACCGTGTCAGCATCTTTTTGCAGATCATCAGAAGTTGTGGCTGAATTGCAACTGCTCATCAAAAGGCCTGCAATCATTATTCCAAGACAATAGTTCTTTTTTCTTGTCATTTTAATTTTTTTTAAGATAATTTTTAAAACCGGAACAAGCTATGAAAAAAAAAGTGACAGCGCAAAACAATTGCGCATATACTTTTTCAATTGCATATTCCCTGCCCTGTAACACTTGCCGGTATTACAAACCACACAGGATGGCACAGGACAGAATGCAGCAAAAACAACGCTTTATTATAAATGGTTCTGTTCTGTTTTACAGGTGCTAACCCTACCGCAAACCCTCATGCAGTATGACTTGACAAAGCGAAACGATACATTTACCGGCGGGGGGAAATATATCGTTTCTTTTTATCCGTCCTTCACGATGAAAAGGAAGGCGGGAAAGTTATATTTATCCCATCCTGTCCGATTTTTTTCTCAGCATATTTTCATACATTGGAACCTTAAAATGCGCGAAGCTAATGGACTGTACGGCGTATTCGGGCTATGCATTTTAAGAAACCATTATATCATTTAACGATTGTTTAAAAGTATAACGATTTGGCAAGGCATACCTGGACCGATAAAATTTCCACACACACACCATTAGGCGGTATTGAAACGGCTGTTGCCGATAACGGCGCTCAGCGGGGCACCCGTATTGCATGGATCAACACCGGAACCGGGCTGCGTTATAAAGTAGTGATTGACCGGGCTATGGATATTGCAGATGCGTTCTATAACCAGCATAGCCTGGCATGGCTGAGTCATTCGGGCATTAGCGCTCCCCAACCGTTTTCAAATAAAGGAGCAGACTGGCTTACTACATTTGGTGGCGGATTGGTTACTACCTGCGGGTTAACCCATGTGGGCGGACCAGAATCTGAT
Organism: uncultured Terrimonas sp.; assembly: GCA_964450515.1. GTDB lineage: Bacteria > Bacteroidota > Bacteroidia > Chitinophagales > Chitinophagaceae > Agriterribacter. The sequence continues at coordinate 1,449 of CAYVEI010000303.1, forward strand.
GAATATGGTGAGCGCGGATTGCACGGAGCCATCAGTAACATCCCGGCGGCAATAGAATCTGTTATACAACCCGACCCTGTTGCAGGTAATATGGAAATGCATATTACCGGCATAATGAAACAAAGCCAGGCACTGGGTACCCGGCTTGAACTCAGGCGAACCATTTCCGGAAGAATAGGAGAAGCATTCATTCATATTCATGATGAAGTAAGTAACAGGGGCAACACTGTTGCGCCACACATGCTGCTGTATCATTGCAATATGGGTTGGCCGCTGGCAGATGAAGGTTCAAGATTAATATGGAACGGACCATGGCAGGCCCGCGACGCCGCCCCAAAAATATTTACAACCCAAAATGATTTCCGCAAATGCGCCGCTCCTTTGGAAGAACATAATGGCGGTGGTGAAGAAGCGGCTTTTATTGATATTACGGCAGACCATAATGACGAATGTATATGCGGAATATACAATGAGGAGATAGGCATTGCCGTTAGCATCCGTTTTTCCAAAAAACAACTGCCCTGGCTAACCAACTGGCAGCATTGGGGGAAAGGCGAATACGTTACGGGACTTGAGCCCGGAACGCATCCTCCCATCGGGCAGGCAAAGGCAAGAGCGCAGGGTACGCTTATTGAGCTTGCACCGGGCGAAACGCGTACCTATGATCTGCACTTTGAAGTGCTTCACCAGGAGGAGCACATTACCAATTTCTTAAACACACATAACAATAGCTGATTAAACACAATTTCAATTTCACACAATGGAAAAATCAAGTGTAGCACAAAAAGCTTTAGACCAGGGGAAAGGCATTCTGCGTTTGGCGCCAACCTGGGTACCCAGGTCGTTTTGCGTGCCGGGAAGAAGAATTAAATTACATCCCGATGATTATTATGTACTGGGCGGACAACGGGGAGGAATAGACGAACGCTGGTTCTCTTCCACAACGCCGGCAAAGAACGGACCGCTCACCGGTGAAAATGAAGGACTGAGTCCTGTTGTATTTAACGACGGATCAAAAACCGTACAAATATTATTGAGAGACGCCGTGAGTGAACTTAAGGGTGAACTCATCGGCGAAAGGATATGGAAGGAGCACGAATCCTGGCCCATGTACTCCAAGTTCTTCGACAATATGGGACCACTCCCCCATCACGTGCATCACAATGATGAAAAGGCCGCACTGATCGGGCAAAAAGGTAAACCCGAAGCGTATTATTTTCCGCCACAGCTCAATAATCATGGCGGCGATTACCCCTATACCTTTATCGGCATTGCACCGGGCACTACCAAAGACCAGATCCGCGAATGCCTCGTAAATTTTACGAAAGGCGATAATAAAATAACGAATTACTCGCAGGCATACCGCCTTGAACCCGGTACCGGGTGGGATGTGCCGCCGGGACTGCTGCATGCGCCGGGTAGCATGTGTACCTACGAGCCGCAGAAAGCTTCCGATGTATTTGCCATGTATCAGTCATTAGTAAATGAAGCTATTATTCCGGAGGAACTGCTGTGGAACGGAACACCTAAAGAAAGCATTGGCGATTTTGATGCGTTAATAGACGTATTAGACTGGGAACTGAACGTTGATCCCAATACCATGGCCAACCGCTTTATGGCGCCCAGGCCCGTGAAGCCAGTTGAACAAATGAAAGCAGCGGGTTATGTAGAGAACTGGATATGCTACAAATCGGACGCCTTCAGCGCCAAAGAGCTTACTGTTATGCCCGGCGCAACCGTAACGATCAAAGACAGTGGCGCCTATGGCATTATCGTAATGCAGGGCCATGGCAAATTTGGTGTTTGGGATATTGAAACACCCGCGTTGATCCGCTACGGACAGTTAACCAACGACGAATTTTTTGTAAGTGAAAAAGCGGCGAAAGAAGGTGTTACTATTGTAAATCCTTCCGCAAACGATCCTATTGTAATATTAAAACATTTCGGTCCCGGCAACCCCGACCTGGTGCTGAGCTGATAGTGGTGAATGATGAGAAGTGAGTGGTGAATAGTGAATGATGAATAGTTTATCGTTTCACGTCTATCATTTCACAAAGTGATACCTCATATTATAGTTAACTTAACACGGTTTTATAATCACAAATCAATAAATCATAAATCGAAACGATATGGAAAAGAACAACTATCCCAAACTACACAATGCCACATGGCCGGGTGTTGTTGGCAAAGGTCCTGATTCAGAACCACCATTGCTGATAGATACCATGCTTGAATATACCGCTGCCGCTGAAGTAAATGGTATAAAGTTCGATGGAGTGGATGTAGGATTATTTGATCCCTCTATAGACCTGGATGATGCAGATGGTCCGAAAAAACTGGCGGATAAAGTAAGCAGGCATAACCTGAGCATTGGCAGTCTTGTAGCGCCTATATGGGGTGGGCCCATTTTAGGCAGTGCCGATGATCGTAAATTTTTTGTGGAGCAGGTGCGCAAAAGCTGTGTATTTGCACAAAAATTAAATGATATAGGCATTCGCCGGTACGGGGTCATTCGCATTGACTCTGCCAGCAGCCCCGATCAATGGTATAAAGATCCGGTGAACAGCACAAAACTGATTGCAGAAACATTTCGTGCAGCCTGTGATGTAGCCGCAGACTATGGTGAGAAGCTTGCCGCAGAAGGTGAAATTTGCTGGGCCGGTATGCATAGCTGGAAGGCAATGATTGATACGCTGGAAGCAGTGGACCGCCCCAATATTGGTTTCCAGGCCGACATGTCGCATACCTTTTTATACCTTTTAGGTTATAATGCACCTGAAGACAGAATACTGCCTGCTGATTTTCAATGGAGCGATCGTGCTACACTGGAAGAAGGGCTGAAAAAACTAACAGCAGCGCTTCGTCCGTGGACGATTGATTTTCATGTGGCGCAGAATGACGGCACTGTGCATGGCACAGGCTCGCACGACAAAACCGGCCGGCATTGCCTCGCAACGGATC
>CAYVEI010000304.1:0-4401 GCA_964450515.1 uncultured Terrimonas sp.
GGGATCACCATATGGGACAAGTCATTTAAAGCATGATTTGTCCCATTTTCTTTCCCCCCCTCAACTATAGCCAATATTGTAAAAAAGTAAAAATTAATACGTTTGTGGAGATCGGCTTGTATGTCGCAAGCGAGCAATGAGTATTTCATTTTTCATAACCCGATAAGCTATTCTGTACTTAAAAGGTCTGCTATTTCATACTGCAATAATTAAGTGTGGTACGGTGTAAAGGAATAAAAGAAACGAGAACTGAATATATGCAGGCATTAGAGCAGGCAAGTGTAAGTGTAAGACAGGATATAACTTCGTTTGCCTCCTTCATCGGCTATTTGGTCAGCGAGCGGCTACATGGAAAAATCGTAGCTAAGCTGCCGTAAACTAAACAGCGAAAAATTATCTGTGCCACTACCTTATTTTAGGTTATGCTTCCAGAAAGTTGTCAGAAACCAATATGGGACAATTTTCCTCCGGATTTACGGGATTACAACAATCTACACATTTCTTTACCCCGTTGATCTGTTGATTACACAAAGCAATCATATCCAGTATCTCTGCCGACAACAAAGTTAACTGTGCCCATTAAAATATAAAAACCGCGACTGTGTTTATTCATTCCGATTGCGGAATTTTGCAGCAGAATATTATGCAATGTCAGAATTGAGTATAAGTAAAATAAAAGAGAATACAACTCAGAGTTGGCTGAACGGCTTTATTGGTGTGGCACTATTTAGTGGTTCATTACCTGCAACAAGGGTAGCGGTTTTAGAATTTAATCCGGTGTTCCTAACGCTTGCCCGTACTTACCATTGCGGGAATACCTGCGCTTGTTGCTTTGCTGGTCTTTAAGGAAAAACGCCCCACCCGAAAACAGCTTTTGCCATTGGTCGTTTTTGTTCTTCAATCAGGCATTAATGACTTTGATTTCATAAATATTTTTTAGTAAAGGGTTACACTTGTAAAACCGGTATTGATAAAAGGATCAGAAGAGAAATAAAAATGCAGAAATATGAACGAACAAATCATAGAAAATATAGCTATCATCAAAGAACGGATAAGCAATGCCTGTATAAACAGCAACAGAAATCCGAACGAAGTAAAATTGTTACTGGCTACTAAAACCGTACCTGCAGAGCGTATCAAAATTGCGTTAAACGCGGGGCATACATTGATAGCGGAGAACAAAGTGCAGGAGCTCAAAGAAAAGTCCGAAGCATTGCAGGAAATTCAACACATCAATCATTTTATCGGGCATTTGCAAACCAATAAAATAAAAGAACTGTTGAAGTATAATGTTTCCTGTGTTCAGTCGCTCGACCGCTTAAATTTAGCAGAGAAATTACACCAGCGATTACAGCTTGAAAACAAAACTATGGAAGTATTGATACAGGTAAATACTTCGTTTGAAGAAAGCAAATTTGGTATAAGCCCCGGTAATGCCATTGAATTAATAAAACAGGTTGCACCGTTGGAAACCCTGAAAATAAAAGGCCTGATGACCATTGGTCTGTTTAGTGCCGAAACTGAAAAAGTGCGTAAATGTTTCCGGGCGCTTAAAGACATGCAGCAACAAATCATTTCATTGAAAATCCCAAATGCAGAGATGCAGGAACTGTCAATGGGTATGAGCGGCGATTTGGAAACCGCCATTGCAGAAGGAGCAACCATTGTAAGAGTAGGTACGGCAATCTTCGGACAAAGGCCAACACCTGATAGTTACTATTGGAATGAAAAAGAGTAAGGCCGGGTATGGAAGACTTGGCATTTGTAATAATAGAAAACCATAAGCATAAGGGTTGAAAAAATAATCAGGCAATGAAAGTACATTTTATTCAACACGAAACATTTGAAGCACCGGGTGCTTTTTTGCAATGGGCATCAGAAAGAAATGATGCAACCAGCTTTTCAAAAGTGTGGAAAAACCGGTGTTTGCCCGAAACAGTAGAGAATATTGATTTGCTTATTGTAATGGGCGGTCCTCAAAGCCCTGCCACCCCGAAAGAAGATTGCCCTCATTTTGACGCGAAAGCTGAAATTGCCTTGATACAAAAAGCGGTCAATGCAGGTAAAGCTGTTGTGGGTGTTTGTTTGGGTTCGCAGCTCATCGGCCAGGCGTTAGGCGCAAAATTCGACCATAGTCCGGAAAAAGAAATAGGGGTATTCCCGATACAACTTACAGCAGACGGGTTGAAAGATGGAAAAATAAACCATTTTGGCCCAATTTTACCTGTTGGACATTGGCATAATGATATGCCGGGGCTTACACCTCAAAGCAAAATTTTAGCAACAAGCAAAGGTTGCCCCCGACAGATAGTAGCATATAGCAATTTGGTTTACGGCTTTCAGTGCCACATGGAACTTACACGGGAGGTTGTAGAATTACTGATTGCTGAAGAGCTGGATTTTTTAATTAATAACACTACGTACAAATTTGTACAAAAGCCGGATGTGATCCGCAGTTACGACTATACCGAAATGAATGAAAAGCTGTTTATATTCCTTGATAAACTCATATTGGAATATGAACAAACACTTTTAGCTTAAAAGGGTACGCCCAATACTATTACAGGAACCAGAACCTTACACTTTCAGTTTACCTGCTTTTATACATTTTAATATATCAGGCATCCGGTATCTCAGGCTCTACTAGCTTAGTCAGCTTTTCCAGCGATTCCTGCCAGCCTAAATAGCACATTTCTACAGGTATGGCAGCAGGAATGCCTTCCTGCGTAATTTTTATTTCTGTACCTGCAATAGTTTTCCTTAGCCACACAGAGGTGATCATATCTCCCGGCAGGTTGGGATCGTCAAATGTATCCGTGTATTTCAAAAACGCATTTGGTTTGATTTCTATGTATGTTCCACCGAAGGAATGACTATTCCCCGTTGAAAAGTTTTGGAATGACATCTTATAAGTACCACCCGTTTCTACATTCATTTGGTGAACGGTGCAAAGAAATCCGTAAGGAGGTAGCCATGAGGAGATGGCAGAGGCTTCAGTAAATGCGCGGTACACCTTTTCCGGGGATGCTTTAAGCACTCTTTGTAGCAAAACAACATTGCCTGACATAAGAATATATTTTTGTTCCTACTCGTTTGGCTTTTCGGTTCCGCCCGTTTTTGAAATGGCTGCTGCTCCACTTACCTTTAATGTTGGTTGTTTATTAATTACTTCAACACAACAAAGATGGTAAGAAGGTTGCATTTGGATAGAGGCTGTATAAGACAATTTAAAGGGCTGTTTGCGACATCGCCAAATAATAATAAAGTTGTTACAAAACTGTGCCCGGTACCCGAAAAATAAAAAACCCCGGAAAGGAATGCCGGGATATTGCTTAATGTCGGTTTCGCGGCACGATAAGGCACGGTGAGATATTGCAAAACCCGCCAACGTTGCTTCCCTGCACGGGCGGGTATAGCGCTGGTTATTGGTTTTGTGCTATCATCTTGCTGTCAGCCCTCCGTCTATTACCAGTTCAGCACCGGTGGTGTAAGACGCTTCATCGCTGGCGAGATACAAGGTTCCATAGGCGATCTCCATGGCAGTACCGATGCGTCCTAACGGGCACATATTTTTTAAAAGGTCTTCGGAATCCGGCGCTGAAACCAAAAAACTGGTCATGGGTGTTAGTACACCTCCGGGATGGATAGTGTTTACACGGATGTTGTCTTTAGCCAGTTCCACCGCCTGATCTTTGGTCAGCAAACGAAGCGCTCCTTTTGACGCCGTATACGCAGGGCCGTTGCCCCCTACCAGCCCGGCAATGGAAGAGATGTTGACCACAGCGCCACCGCCTGCTGATCGAAAATGGGGAACACACAACCGGCTACCGATAAAAGGCCCCGTAACGTTGATGCCCATGATCTTTTCCCAATCGGCTGTTGTGGTTGTTTCGGTAGTAGCACCGGGCGGATACACGCCTGCATTATTGATAAGGATATTTATTTTCCCAAACACAGACACCGTTTTACTGATTACCCTCTGCCAGTCTTTTTCTGAACAAACGTCATGCGTTTCAAATTCAATGGGCAGTCCTTCTTTACGGGCAGCATGGATCCATTCTTTGAGCTTTTCTTCCTGGATATCTGTTGCCATCACCTTTGCACCTTCCGTGGCAAACAATCTTGCAATTGCTGCTCCCATTCCTCCGGCAGCGCCTGTTACAATAGCAACTTTATTTTCCAATCTGTTCATATTTTTCTATTTAAAGGGGTGAGTATATTTATTCAAATGGAGCCTCTTTTTTAAAAGCATCCATGGGGTTGTGGCCCGGAATGCCTACAGTTATATCAATCATTTGTACATAAAAGTAGTTTGATCGTACCTGAAAAAACCTGATGTATCGCATCTGTTATGATGATTGTTGTTATCTGCATTACCCAAAACCGGTAAAATTTTCATTA
>CAYVEI010000305.1:0-4397 GCA_964450515.1 uncultured Terrimonas sp.
CCGGGTGGTCGGCTGTATTTGCCATTTCACCGGGCGGGTTGTTGCCTGCAGGTTCGGGCGTTTTAAACTGGGCCGAAATATCCGCCATGCGCCTCCAGTTGTCTACGTTAGGCCTTGAACCCCAGTTATTACGGAAGGCGGTGAACCCCTTCGATTTCAATCCATTATTGTTAAAATACCAATCCCCTTTCCCATCATTTCCCGAAAAAATATCTGCAGTTGCGTTATTGGCAAACGGGTTGTTCGTATTCATGTTAAGCGAATCATTCTCCTTTAATCCTCTTTCTTTGCGTAAACGCCGGGCAGCGGCCTTTACATATTTTTCACGTTCATCTTCCGGCATGGCGGCAACCTTTTGTAAGCTGTCTTCCACCCTGATGGTTTGCAATTTGGTAACTACCCCGTTTAATGCATCCTTTCGCAGGGAAATTATTGCAACGTCTTTCACTACAGGGCTGTTGATGTCTAAGCTGTCGTAGGCGCTGTAGGCCAGCTCATACTCCTTTTTTTCAAAGGCCAGGTTGCCCAAATATAAAAACGACCGGTTGCGCTGATCAGGGTTTTCGGTATTGTATTTAACACTTCTTAAAAGCCAGGTTTTAGCCCCGTCAAAATTATTGCGCTGCATTTCCATTTGCGCAGCCATGTAATAAATAATATTGCGATAGTTGTAATACTTATCACGCCTGGCCATTTTAAGCAGTTGCTTTATGTTTTCATCAATGATCTTTTCTTCATCATCGCCCTGGGCCAGCTTTATTTTATTCAGTCTTGCATATACTTCCATCACCGGGTCAATGGTATGCTTAATACAGCGGTCAAAAAAAGCACCGGCTTCCGTTGTATTTTTATCCAGCGCATATAACTGCCCTATCAGGTATTCCCGCCTGGCCCGTTCCGCCATATTTTCGGTGTTGTCTAATGCAGGTATCAGGTAATGTGCGGCGCTGTCCCATACTTTATTTTTATAAAAAAGGTAAGCATGCATTTCTTCAAGCGCCGGCTTTAACCTGCGGGGAAACAGCTCATCGCGTTTCAGGGTCTGTATCATAGCAGAAGCCGCATTGTAGCTGCTGTCTTCAATATAATTCCTCAATTGCCAAACTAAGGCGTCATTGCGGCGGGGAGGTTCGCTGAAAATTTTTGAAGTTATACCTGTCTTTTCCTTAGTGGAAACCGAATACACATTCCCTTCATCATTGAGATTACTACCTATATATTTTTTAAATCCCAGCTCTTCCTTCGTCTTGGGCTGAAAATAATAATTAAGATATTGAAAAGCGATATAGGCGGAATCAAATTGCTTTTTAAAAAAATAGGCCTTGCCCATCAGAAAATACATATCATCAATCCATTCATTTCTGAGGTCATGAAGCAAAATACCCGCATTGCATTTTTGAAGTACGGAATCCAGCTCCGTTTTTTGTGACGCGGTAGCGTCAAGGGTATAATTATAAAAAGGGAGCAATTCGGTATAATCTTCCTGGAAACTTTGTTTTGCACCCTCCACTACCCCGGTTAATTTAACATTCGCATTAAAGAAAAAGTTATAGTGTGTGCTCATACCCTGCATGAGCCTGCGTGGAATAGTGTATTTAGTAGTAAAGGTTTTATCTGATCCTAATATGCGATTGTCATATTGTTCGGGCTTTTTTACATCAAGGGTGGCATCTTTTTGCGCCATCAAAGATGAATAATGCCCACAACAAAATAAAAGCGTGAGTGTAATCGTTAAAAGGAATTTACAATAAGACATGTAGGCGTAGTTCGTTCGTATAATAAACTAAATTTCAGCGAAATTATTTTAATTGTACATTTTTTCAAGCTTTAGTCCTGACAACTAAGCCAAAGTGGTTATTTTTAACACAAATAACTGATAATGGCAAAGATATTTGACGCAGACGGAACCTTGCAGCACCTTCGTAACCGCTACCGGCTGGTGGTAATGAATGACGATACTTATGAAGAAGTAGTAACCTTCAGGCTGTCGCGCCTCAGTGTTTACATCACTTTATGTACCCTGTTTGTAGCGCTGGTAGGTATAACGGTGGCTTTATTAGTATTTACGCCATTGCGGTATTATGTACCGGGTTATGGAAGCGCGTCGGACAGGAGAGAAATGATAACGCTGAAAATGCAGGTTGATTCGCTGGAGCAGCAAATGAACTACCGCGATAAATACATGGAAAATATACAGAATGTGCTGAAAGGAAATATAACAACTACTATAGATACAACCCTGTTAAATATCCCCTCGGAAGACAAAAGCGAAGATTAATCACTTTAAAACCAATAACTATGTTTTCATCAAAATCCAAATCTGAAATTGAGATACCCGCTTCTTCATCCGGAACAAGCCTTATTGGCGCAGGTACCGTTATTAAGGGTGATGTAGTAAGCAGCGGAGATATTCGCATAGACGGTACACTGAAAGGAAACATTTCAGGTTCGGCAAAAGTGCTCATCGGCGCCGAAGGTGTGGTTGAAGGCGATATTGAAGGACAGCAGGCCGACATACTTGGAAAAGTTAGCGGCAAGATCATCATCAAGGAATTATTGAACCTGAGAGGCAAAGCTGCTATTAAAGGTAATATCAGCGCGGGTAAGCTGCAGGTTGAGCCCACGGTGAGTTTCAACGGGCAGTGTCATGTTGGCGAAGGCAGCGTGGCAAATGTGGTAGAAATGCCCGCTGAAGAGGAACATGCCATTGCGCAATAATTTTCTTCCTTAACCGGAGCCGTTTTATTTGCCCTGCACGACTTTTGCAAGCCGTGCAGGGGTTTTATTGCCTGGCGGCAAGTCTGCACTTCAAAGCAATTAGCCGCCACATAAGTACGAAGCAGGGTCCTGGCTTCGGCGCCGGCACACAGGCAGGCTTCGTGTTCTTTGGGTATTTACTCTTAATTTCACTTCTTCAAAAATCAATATAATTAGCCTGCGTTTGCTATGCAAAAACGCTTTACTTTTAGGCTTTACTATCAACAGTATTTCCGGTAACAGCCAATATGCAAAAACCCGCTAAGCGCAGTGCTATATCCTTAATCTTTCTTGTATGCCTTGCAGCAGGCATACGTTTATATGCCTCCTTCCCGGGCCTTGTTGAATCATCTTATACTTGCGGGATCTATCCTTTTATGAGCAGGTTTTTAAGAATTGCTTTCGGATGGCTTCCCTTTAGTGCCGGGGATATTTTATATAGCTTTATTTTCTTATTTGCACTATGGAAAGTTGCACAATGGCTAAAAAAACTGCGAAAAGAGAAACGGTCATGGATACCTTCAACAATAGCCTGGCTTAACCTGTTGCGCTTTTTTTTGCTGCTCTATATTGTTTTTAATGTAATGTGGGGATTGAATTATGACAGGAAGGGCATTCACTATCAAATGAATTTTGAACGTGAACAATATTCAAAGGCAGATTTAATGCGCATCAATCAAATGCTGTTAGAAAAAGTGAACCAGTGCAAAACGGCTTTAATACAGCAGAACCTGCCCTATCCCTCCACAAAAGAATTGTTTATAAAAACAAATAACGCATTTGCACAGGCGGCAAAAAAATATCCTTTCCTGCAGTATACGCATCCCTCGGTAAAACCCTCTCTTTTTAATTTTATCGGTAATTACTTCGGGTTTTCGGGCTATTACAATCCTTTTACCGGGGAAGCCCAGGTTAATACCGATGTTCCGCCATTTCTTCAGCCTTACATTAACTGCCATGAAATAGCGCACCAGTTGGGATACGCCAAAGAAAACGAAGCCAGCTTTGCCGGTTATATTGTAGCTACCGCTTCCGGCAATTCCCTTTTTATGTATTCCGCTTATTTCGATCTTTTCCTGTATGCCAACCGCAACCTGCACAGAACAGATTCCATTGCGGCACAGGATTTTTTAACCTTATTACATCCCGGTGTTACGGCCGATATCGCAACACTGAAGGCTTATTACAGCAAATATGAAAATCCGGTGGAGCCGCTTTTCAGTTGGGCGTATGGAAAATATCTTGAGGCCAATGACCAGCCGCTGGGCATGGTTACTTACAGCGAGGTGGTAGCGGATGTAATTGCCTGGTATAAAAAATACGGAAAGGTGAACGGGTAGAAAATATGCCGGAAGCTTCAAAGTGCCTCTCCTGATCGCCCGAAAACAATATCTTTATACTGCGTGCCGGGTAAGGAGAGTTGAAGGTTCGGCGTTTGTACATTTACAAAATGGACAGGCCTCCTGACTACTACCTGATACCTGATACCTCACACCTTAAGCAACTGTCATGAAAATTATCTGTTATCTGCTCTGCTGCATCTGCCTTCTTCCCCCTGCCTGCATTACTGCACAACCTGTTCGTGTAGCCGTTGCCGGCATATCGCATGGCCATTCGGGCTGGATACTGGGCAGGAAACC
>CAYVEI010000306.1:0-1432 GCA_964450515.1 uncultured Terrimonas sp.
ACCGGCATGATCGGATACGTGCTCCAGTCATCCGAAGCAAACTGGTAACCAATAAATAATTTGCCTGCCCTGTATTCGGCAAAGCCGATATTATAATTAGAGAATGTTGCATTAGGAAAATCTTTAAAATCAAGCTTTCCGTTGGTAATGGTCATGTCGTTAACCTTTACTATTGAATAACGCGCTTCATTCACTTCATCATCACCGGCGCCTGTTCCGAATATTACCATTGTTTCATCATCAATCCACACATAAGAGCTCCAGTCGAGCCAGGTATATGGAATTTCTTTATCAACAATCAGGGCCCCTTTCTCTACATGGTACTTACCAAAGCGGCCGCTGCCGGCATTGGCATGATAATAAAATCCATTTTTCTGAAGTACATCCTGCGCATATACTTTGCCGGTCATTTCCGCGCCATTACCCTGTATGGTAATAGTGCCTTCAGTAAGCGACGGAATATTTGCTATATAATAGGCGGTATTCGGCCAACTGCCCACGCATACAACGGCAGCATATTGATGTTCGTCGGTGGGATCAGGATCCGGATCCGGATTTGTATCATTATTTTTTTTACAGGCATTCAGCGTAGCTATTGCTATAAGAGCGCACAATAAGTTAGTAACGGAATAATGCAGCTTCATTGTAATTGATTATGAATATTAAAGAATGATGAATATTATCTTAAAAAATAACGGAATTTCATAGAGAAGGCCCTGTCCGGCTTCTGCAGCCGGAAATTGTCAAAGGCCAGATTGTCTGAAAGGTTCCTGCACTCTGCAGAAATATTATACTTGCCATTCTGCAAAGAATAAGTCAATGTTGCATTGTGCACCAGTTGATTGGGGATGTCCGATTTCCCGTTGGCATTTCCAAATGCTTCCCAGGTAAGATAGAACCAGTGTACATATTGTGTATACCAGTTGAATTGCAGTCTTGTATTTTTACCCAGCACATCATTTTTACCAATGCCCAAACCTGCATTGCCAAACAGCCACGGTTGGTTTGGTATTTTGTTAAGATAGGTTGCTTCGGGCGTGCTGGATGTTGTGCCGCCAAACTTTGTAGTGTTTACCGCGTTCTGGTAAGTAAGGTTTATGTTGAAAGAAAACAGGTTCATATAGTCGTATCTCAGCTCTGCTTCCATACCCGTGATCCGTACACTCGATTTGTTTTCATTCTTCAACGCTTTTGATCTTTGGTCGGGAACAGGGTAAATAAAATCCGCTGCGTTGCGGTAAAATCCGGAAGCCTCCATATAGAACCTGTGCCGTTCTTTCAGCGTGGTTCCATAATACATGCCCACATTAAAATTATTGCTGTGCTCCGGCCTCAGATCGGGGTTGGGCTGCACATTTAATCCATCGCCAAATACTTCATCTACTTCCTGCAGGCGAAATGCTTTTTCGTATGATGCCTTTATGCCCCATTC
>CAYVEI010000306.1:1532-4396 GCA_964450515.1 uncultured Terrimonas sp.
TTGATCGTATAGCTGAGATTGGCCCTTGCAAAAGTTTTCGGACGGTTCATGCGTGAAAGGCTTTTGATGGAATTCATCTCGGATGATGATTTAACGGTCCAGGTCCCGTCCCAGTAGTATTGCCGGTATAAGGTATCTGCGGTTAAGTAACTGTCGTGCGACCGTGAAGCGAAGATGTTCAGGCTTAGTCCCTGTATAAAAATGTTATCTTTTTTATACCGGAGCGATCCGCTGAAGGCGCTGCTCTTACGCACCACATTTCCGTATACGATCGTTTGCTCAAAGCCTGTTTGAATATCCTGCTTCCCCTGTGAATAGCCCACACCAAGAAACAATGCGTCTGCCCATTTTTTTTCCGCCAGCCCTACTTCAATTTGTCCCATGGCCGATTGATACTGGTCATGAAAACGTTTCGCATCGGTTCGCACAAAAACGGCGCCGTTCAGATCCGTAATCTCGTTGCCATGCCTTATGCCGCCTTCCAGCACCTCAACATTCTTCATCGTGTAATTATTATCGGAATAATTATAGAAGGCTGTTCCCTTTACCTGGATGCCTGTTTTTTGATGTGTATACTGCCCGGTAAATGATGCCCTGTGTGTGTTGAATGATCCATAGCTGTAGCTTGCATCTATGTAATTCGTTTGCTTTTGCGAAGTAATGATGTTAATAGCACCGCCCATGGCATCCGATCCCAGGTGCACCGGTACCACGCCTTTATATACCTCAATTCTTTCGGACAAATTAACAGGAATATTATTCAGCGACATGGCGCTGCCCAGTACCTCAACAGGCACACCATCTATAAAATATTTAACCGATTTGCCCGACAGACCATTAATAGAAAAATTAAAATTAGAGCCCAGTCCACCCTGTTCACGTATACGGATACCTGTAGTAAGGTTCAGTACCTGGTTAATATCAGCAGTTGTGTTGGCAAACTGTTTTGTTTCCACCACATTTACCGAAAAGCCGGAATGTTTCACTTCCCGTGCCTTATTTACCGCTGTTACGGTTACATCCTCCAGTTGCTGTTCATCCTTTAATAATATAAATTCCAGTGGCTGCTTTGATGCGCCGGTTATTACAACTTCCTGCGTTTGGGTAATATAGCCGGAGTAGGATACAACTATTGTTACCTTTCCCTGCCCAATACGATTCAATTCAAAATATCCCTTTTTGTTTGTTACGGTTCCACGTTCAGTTCCTTTAATTATAACTGTAACATCCGCTATGGGTCCCTCAGCATTTTTAACATAACCGCTAATGCCTGACGTATGCTGGGCGTTTATACATTGCGGTATGCTGTAAAAGCAAAGCACTAAAAAAAAGGAACGCATTGTCATTATGCAGTTTTGTGTTTAATGTTGAAATGATGGGGTCCGTTCAATCTTTCTATATCTATTGGATCAAACGGCAGCGAAGGTATAAGCGATACAACCTGTAGGTTTACGTAAAGAGGAAAATATATTACGAAAATGGTAAAGAGTTTATATCTTAACTTTTGGAGCATGCACCGCTATCGGTGTGGCATTTTTTAATGACAATGACATGACAAAAACCATTACATAGCTTTACTCAAAGTTCCTTCACTTCATTTTGGCATCCTGGTTTAAAACAAAAATGTATTTTAGCGCCTTCTAAATCATTGAAAGCAATTGCATGGAGCATTATGGTATTGTTTTAATTTTACTGGCTGTGGCGATCGGCGTGTCTGCCTGGGCCGATAAACTTAAAATTGCTTACCCCATTGTATTGATTGTTGCAGGCATCATTATAGGATGTATTCCCTCAATACCTGCTATGGAAATCAACCCTGAAATGGTGCTGCTGCTTTTTCTTCCACCACTTTTATATGATGCCGCTTTTAATATTTCCTTTCAAAGCTTTAAAAATAACATCAGCACCATCAGCAGCCTGGCTATAGGATTGGTTTTTCTTACCGCTATAGGCATCGCGGTGCTCACTTATTATATTATCCCCGGAATGACATGGCCTTTGGCATTTGTACTGGGATCCATTCTTTCGGCAACAGATGCGGTAGCGGCAATAGGCACTACCAGAAACATGGGCATATCGCATAATACCACCACTATCCTCGAAGGGGAGAGCTTAGTTAATGATGCTTCTGCACTGGTAGCATACCGCTTTGCTGTGGCAGCAGTTACAGGTGCGAGTTTTGTTTTGTGGAAAGCGGGTTTAATATTCTGGCTGCTGATCATCGGTGGCATTGGCGTGGGCATTGTTATGAGTAAAGTATTAGGCGCTATTCTGCGGTCTACCAGGCACAGTCATCTGGCTGTGCTCAGCTTTTTATTACTCGCTCCTTTTGTTACCTACCTTATCGCGGAGATGGTGCATGTATCCGGCGTAATAGCCGTGGTAACGCTGGGACTGGGAATATCTAAGCTGAGCAGCAGGGCTTTTCCGGATTTCATAAAAACACAATCCAAAACACTTTGGGATATCGTTGCTTTTTTATTGAACGGACTGATCTTTATTTTGCTTGGACTTGAATTGCCGCTTGTTTTAAAAACGATAGATAACAATTTAATATTACCCTATATTGGTTATGCATTCCTCATTACGATTGTTGCACTGCTTATAAGAATGATAAGGATCTTTTTGCAGCGCCGTAATTTACAGAGGGGGTATAATGCAAAAAAAAGAAGGATAGCTGAAGAGGCATTGCTGTCTATCCGGGAATGTTTGATCATAAGCTGGTCGGGCATGCGGGGCATTGTATCATTAGCCATGGCTATAGGACTGCCCAAATTTGCCGATAGCGGCATTCCGTTCCCCATGCGCGATACCATTATTTTTATTGCAACAATAGTGGTGCTGATCACCATTATCGGGCAGGG
>CAYVEI010000307.1:0-4366 GCA_964450515.1 uncultured Terrimonas sp.
AATGACCCGGTGAACCTGGTTGACCCGAGTGGCGGAGTAACATTACCTTATTTTGCGCTTACAAAAACAACAGGCGTTGTTTCCGGTGCGGGAGCAATATCAAGAACAGTTACTACTTTTGGTATTGTTAGTAATGCTACTACTATGGTATTTACTGCTGCAAGCACTGCGATAACTATGATTAATGGTAACACTACAACTCAGCAGGTAGGAAAGCCCATGCGAAACATCCAAGTATTCATTACAACCAATGAAGAAGATTACGAAAGGGTAAAACAATCTGATGATAGAGATTTTGGTCAGTGGAAACAAATTGTTGCTAGAGATATTAAAGAAGTCAATACCAGGCTAACAGGTTATTTAGGCAATAATGATATTGATAATTTGGTAATTAGTTCACACGGTAGCCCAGGAGGAGTTGAATGGAACTCAAGCAAGTATGCCCTATCTTATATACAGTTAGAAGCTTACAATGATGGGAGCTTGTCAAAGAATCCAGCTAATGATAATGTTTTAGAAGAAATAAAACAAGTAATATCTATTTTTGAAAGAGTAAAAAAAGGTGGTAATGTGGTTATAACCGGTTGTAATTCAGGCGAAGGCGATTTAGGCGAAAGATTAGGTTGTGCTTTAATGACTGCTACTGGAAATAATTTAAACTTTTATTTGAATCAAGATAAATCTAGCTTGGCATTTCAAACATATCCGGGAACAAAACGTCCTACTGGTTTTGGTATGCTTAATGCTAGAGAAAAATCATATGGTAAGGGTTTAACATTACCAGAAAATTTGAATAAAGGCTGGAGGCTCTTCAGTAATGGAAGCATTACAAATATAAAGAGCCCCATGTATTCCGGAAACATATACTTAAATCCGGTAACAGGAACGCCTGTAATAAAAGTTTTAAGATGAAAAGATATTCCTTTCTTCTGATTATCGAAATGATAGTTCTGTCAGTTCAATGTCAGGAAGTTAAATATAGGCAATGTGTGGTAGTAGCTTCTTTCTATGAAGAATCAAGAGTTGAAAGCCGTCTTTTGCAAAAAAAAGTATATAATGACCGCAACCAAATTATTATTGAGATTGGATACAATGAGGATGCAAAAGAGTCAGGTAGAACAAATTTCTATTACAATGATACTCTGCTCATTCTTGAAGATAATGCTTCAGATGTGGCCCGACAGAGGAAAATATATTTGTACAATGATAAAGGATTAATCAATGGAATTATTTCCGAAGAAAATGAAAGAATCTTAGGCATAGAGGATTACTCTTACGAGGGTAGCAACCTAATTAAAAAGAATTTTACGGAATATAACAACGGCATACTTCGAAATATCAGTTCTGAGATGTATCACTATGATGGTTTTGGAAAACTGATTGAGAAATCAGTGACAAATAATGGCAGATTAACATTGAATATTCAATTTGAGTATACTTCAGAAGGCAAGATTAAAAAAGAAATTAATTTTAATAGAGGAGTATCAGAACATAAAAAGTTATTTAACTATAGCGATAATGGTAACTTGATTCAGGTGATTTATTTTCACAATGGTATCATAACGGATTCTACAAATTATTATTATGACAATCAAAACAACCTTATAAAGACAGTATATTTTTCAAGCGGGAGGCTATACTCTAAAATAGAAAAGGAATATGGGGAGAATGGGCTTGTAACTAAAATAATAAATACAGAATATCCTAAACCTCTTGGAAGAGTTGTAAAAGATTCTGCGGAGAATCAATCGGAAAAAAGCTTTCAGGGTGAAGTGCCAAAACAAGAAACAATTACTTATTACAATAATAAAGATGTTGTTTTGGAGGAATATTGGGAAAATGATAGATTGATATCGAAAACTGAATACAAATATTCAATAGCGAAATCTAAAAAAAAATAGCATACCGCTTTCACCCCGTTCGGGCGCAAGGTGTGTAGTTTGTGCCTCAGATGGAAGCATTCAACAGCGTGTCATAGCTGGCCAAGAACAGGTGTTGGTAATGACCCGGTGCAAGATTTTAAAGTAAGCTTGCAGGCGGGCAATATCATTGAGGAGAACCACTACTATTCATTTGGATTGAAGATAGCGGCCATCAGCAGTAAAAAGCTGGGGCATGTGAATGAGGGGGTGCTGAAGAATGATTATTTTTATAACGATAAGGAGTTCTTTGACGATGGGGACCTGAACTGGTACAATTACGGTTTCCGGAATTACGACCCGCAGATCGGGCGGTTTGTACAGTTAGACCCGCTAACAGATTATTATCCTATGATGACGCCTTATCAATACGCCGGTAATGATCCGATAGCGAATGTGGACCTTGACGGGCTTGAGCCATTAAGTTCTGTTAATGGCGCAGTATCAGGAGTGACGGGTGCAGCAAGGGATTTCACTTATGCATACAACACAGCGAGCCTGGTTTTAGGCCCGGCGATGCAAGCTGCAACTGCAACC
The DNA here is from genome assembly GCA_964450515.1 of uncultured Terrimonas sp. Classification (GTDB taxonomy): domain Bacteria; phylum Bacteroidota; class Bacteroidia; order Chitinophagales; family Chitinophagaceae; genus Agriterribacter. The sequence goes on from CAYVEI010000307.1 coordinate 2,457, forward strand.
TCAACAGTTTTTACCTCTATCAATCTCGTAACCAGTATAACAAGTCTTGTTGCCACAGGTGCAAATATTGTATCTGATATTATTAATAGTAAAAGTGTTACGCAACAGGTGGGGAATGTTTGGATTTTGTATGATGGACAAAAAGTTACATTTTATTCTGGTGATTATGAAAATACTGATAATCCTGTTCAATCTTTTAAAGGGACTTCGGGTATTTATACTACTAGTGACGAAGCTGGAAAAAATATTTTAAAAGATTATAGAAATTCTAAGTACCAATTCAAGCAAGAGAATGTAATCGAAGGTGGAAAGGAAAAGAGAATATTCGTAGGACCTTTACCCGAAGGAGATTATAGTATAGATTTATCATTAGATCCAAATCGACAAACTGAGATAAGTAGCAATGGGGAAACTATTCCTGGAAAGGGGATACAAAAAATTACTTATATTAAAGGTGGAAAAGAATATGTTAGATATCCAGATTGGGGCTCTCAGAGAGCCAAACTTGATGCAAATTCTAGTACTAAGCTGGGAGGTAGAGACGGAAATTTCTATTTTCATAACTCAAGCAAAGGATATACTCACGGATGTATTGAGACAGAAACAGGTTTTTTTACACTTCTTAAGACTCTTCGAAAAACACAAGCCACTATTCGTGTAAAAATTCAATACAAATCACAAAATTCATCTACAAATGGAAATACTAAAAAAAGCCCATAAAGTAATGCTAACAGGAATATTGCTATATGCTTCAATTTTTACTTTTGGGCAAAATAGAGTCAATGATGCTTTTCCATTAGCTATAATTTCCGATATAAATCGAAAAGAAGTTCATCTTGGGGATACTATTTGCTTTACGATAAAGAATAAGACGTTAAAAGACAGGGGATATACTATAGAAGTAATAACTTCCGAATCTCAGGATTTGAAAATTGGATATGATGCAATATACACTGCTTATTTTAATAGCGATTCTTCTTTTTTCATTAAGCTTGATAATATAAAAAGAATGTCTCGAAAGCAAAAAGTACCTTATTTAATGCCTGATCCTAATTTAACACCCCATGATATTGGTGCAAATAAAGAATCTACATTTCAATTTATTGTAAAGGGGAAAGAAAGAAAAAAGGGAATTAAAGTTCAATTCAAAATAATTCCGGATTTGGTTGATGAAGAGTCGGAGGTTTTAATACTATCTAAACCATTTTTTCTATTTGCAGCACCATTTTGAATTTTGATTGTGTGTATTTTTTTTAAAAATAAAAATAGAAAAGTAAAAATAGGATAACAGGATTGGTGTACGAGGCGATTCTACCAAACTTGCGCCGGAGCATGTATGACTTTGTAATAGTTTTAAAAGCTATCCCTAAAACAGAATAAAATTCCTGATTTATGAAAAGACTGCTTCTACTTATCCTGATCTCTTTTTGTTCTTCTTTCCTGAACGCGCAGCAAAAGGATTTTGAAGGGATCATTGCTTACAAAACAGCATTGAATTCCAAAATAGCGGGGATAGATGCGATTGCCTGGAAGCATTTAATGGCATTAGGAGATAGCACTATTACATTCATTAAAGGTCCTGACATTAAATCTATTTCAGGCTTCCTGGAATATTACAACATCCCCGGCAGGCAGAAAACGTATTACAAATTTAAGGGCATTGATACGCTTTTTTATGTAGCATATACTGACGGTCCTGCTTCCATTAAAGATATTGACAAAAAAACCGCTCAGAAAAAGATTGCCGGCTACGATTGCGGGCTCCTTACTTTTAAGGCCGATGATAATGTAAGGAAACTTTTTTACGCCCCCGACCTGTACAGAAACCCGCAATACGATGAAAGTAACAAGATCGGAGGCAGCGATGTACTGGCCAGGGAAACAGCTTCCCTTTGCCTGGAAAGCAGCGA
>CAYVEI010000308.1:0-4347 GCA_964450515.1 uncultured Terrimonas sp.
TTGTCGAAAGCCGCATTGGTAGGTGCAAACACGGTAAACGGTCCGGCATTGGAAAGTGCGTCTACGTATTCCGCCGCCTGAAGGGCTTTTACAAGCGTACCATGATCGGCGCTGCCTGCCGCTATTTTTACCACGTCTTTTTGAGATTCGTCGTCCTGTACGCCCGACTGGCCACTCAGCACAGCAGCAGAACCTGTAGTAGCAGTTTCGGTTGTGCCGGTAGCGGCATCATTGCATGCCAGCCATAAAATGGTACTCATGAGCAGGGCTGCAAAGGATAAATAATTTTTTTTCATAATCATTTTGTTGTTGTGTAAGTGATGGGTTCCGGCACATCGTATGTAACGAAAGCCGGTACAAAATAAGTTGGAAAAATGGCGTCTGTTATGACGACTGTCATATTACAAAAGGATATCGGTCATCTTCGGCTCACACTCCCGGAGCGGCTTCATCCTGTACCCTGTTCAGGGAAATATATTTTACTGAAGTTTTTTAAATATTTTTGCGTACTTTAAAAACTTCACAAAAGCTTGTAAATAACTATTGATGGGGCATCTACCAAAACTGATTCAGGATTTAGCGCTTATATTAATGGCCGGCGCCATTGTAACCTTACTTTTTAAACGGATCAAACAGCCCTTAGTACTGGGCTATATTATAGCCGGGTTCCTGGTAGGCCCGCATTTTCATCTTATACCAACCGTGGTAGACAATGAAAATGTAAAAACGCTTGCCGAGATCGGCGTTATCTTTCTCCTTTTCAGCCTGGGGCTGGAGTTTAGCTTTAAAAAGTTAATGCGGGTAGGAGGGTCTGCTTCCATAACCGCCTTTGTTGAAATTTTATTTATTACTATCTCGGGCTATTTCCTGGGTAAAATACTGGGTTGGTCTACCATGGACAGCCTTTTTCTGGGCGGTATGCTGGCCAGCTCTTCCACCACCATTATCATCAAGGCCTTTGATGAGCTGGGTATAAAAACAAAACAGTTTGCCCGTATTGTATTTGGCGTGCTGGTGGTAGAAGACATTGTGGTGATATTACTGATGGTGTTGCTTTCAACGGTGGCTGTTACCCAGCAGTTTGAAGGAACCGAGATATTATTAACCATACTAAAGCTGTTATTCTTCCTGGCACTGTGGTTTATAACCGGTATTTTTCTTTTACCTACCTTTTTAAAAAGAGCAAAAAAATTAATGGATGAGGAAACCCTGCTCATTCTTGCTATTGGCTTATGCCTGGGCATGGTGGTTCTGGCTACGCAGGTTGGTTTTTCGGCAGAACTGGGCGCTTTTGTTATGGGGTCTATTATAGCGGAAACCACTTTCGCAGAAAAAGTAGAGCATCTCATTAAACCGGTAAAGGATCTGTTTGGCTCCGTTTTTTTTGTGTCGGTTGGTATGATGATTGACCCGGCGGCAATGGTGGAGTACGCGTGGCCCATCCTTTGCGTAACGCTGCTCACCTTATTTGGAAAGCTGTTCAGCACTACACTGGGCGCGCTGCTTTCCGGACAACCGCTTAAACAGTCGGTGCAGGTGGGTATGAGCATGGCGCAAATAGGGGAGTTTGCATTCATTGTGGCTACACTTGGGCTTTCATTAGGAGTAATTTCCGACTTTCTTTTTCCCGTAGCGGTTGGCGCTTCTGCTATTACCACTTTCACCACGCCTTACCTCATTAAGTATTCGGAGCCCTTTTATAATTTTATTGCAAAGCTGCTGCCGGAAAAATGGGTGAACAGGCTAAACAGGTATTCGTCCAGCACGCAAAGCATCCAGGCCGAGAGCGACTGGAAAATTGTATTGAAAAGCTATAGCCGGATTGCGCTTATTAATGGCATTATTTTGCTGGCGCTCATATTGGTTTCCTCCAATTTCCTGCTGCCCTTTGTTCATGAAAGAGTGGAAGATGAAACATTGAGGATAATTATTGTGCTGGTGATATCGCTCGGCGCTGCCGCACCCTTTATGTGGGCCCTTATGGCAAAAAGACCCAATAACCAGGCGTATAAGGAACTTTGGATAGATAAAAAATATAACCGCGGTCCGCTGTTAATTGTAGAAATAGCCAGGAATATTGTAGGCGTGCTGGTCATCGGCTTCTGGGTCGACAGGCTGGCTTCTACACAGGTTGCGCTTTTAGTGGCCATACCCATTACTATACTGGTATTGATCATTTTCTCTAAAAGGATTCAAAAATTCTATCAGCGTATTGAAAGCCGTTTCATCACTAATCTTAACGCCAGGGAAACAGCCGCTGCAAATGGCGGGTCGGCAGAAACCAATATTTTAAGGAAGAATGTTGATTTTGGTTCGGACCTGGTGCCATGGGATGCCCATATTATAGAAATGGAAGTGAATCCTTACGCGGAGTATATTGGCAGAACATTGATGGAACTGTCCTGGCGGGAGAAATACGGGATAAATATTGTTTATATAAAAAGGGGCGAGCAGCTTATTAATATTCCGGGGCGTCATAACAGGTTATTGCCTTTTGATCATGTGGGTATTATTGCCACCGACGACCAGATCCAGGCATTTAAGCCTGTGTTTGATGCAACCGAAAGCATAGCGGGAGAGGAACTGGACATCAGCGACATCTCTCTTGAAAAGATACTCGTGGATGAGCATACCCGTTTAAAAGGACAAACGATACGTAACTCTGGCCTGCGGGAACGTACAAACGGACTGGTTGTAGGTATACAACGTGAAAAAGAAAGGATACTGAACCCGGATTCCTCCTCTGTTTTTGAGTGGGGGGATATTATATGGATAGTAGGCGAACGAAAAAAGATAATGCAGCTCGGACAGGAATAGCAGGAACCGGAATTGGTGTTGGCCGTATAAGGAGCATCAACAGCAGGAAGCCGTTTTTTTATTACCGGGTTAATTGAAATGTTTTATGTATGAATTTTTCTTTGAAAAGATGGCTGAGAAGATAACACTGACCTCCGGGCAGCAGGATATCATAAAACGCTATCTTACCCCTAAAAAAATTCGTAAAAATCAATACCTGCTGCAGGAGGGCGATGTGGCCAAATATGCTGCTTTTGTTGAAAAAGGCGCGTTAAGGGCTTATTCGGTTGATGAAAAAGGATCGGAACATATCATCCAGTTTGCGTTCGAAGGCTGGACCATATCTGATTTGCATAGCTTTATGACCGGTAACCCCGCTACCTACAATATTGATGCGCTGGAAGATTCGCAACTGGTGCTCATCAGCAAAAGCGCACAGGAAGAAATACTGAAACAGATCCCTGAATATGAAGTATACACCCGCTTACAGATAACAGGCGCCTATATGGCAATGCAAAAAAGGCTCACTTCTATTTTAAGCCTGTCGCTGGAAGAGCGGTATATTAACTTAACTAAACTTTACCCCAATCTAATACAACGCGTACCCCAGCGCATGATCGCTTCTTATATGGGGCTTACTCCCGAAACATTAAGCCGGGTTCGCAGAAAGATAAAAGACAAATGATATTGATTTTAATCAAGGGTGTGCCTTGACGATTATCAATGCGATTTCTTATCTGAACGCAATGGACTGAGGCTTATCGTTGCTGTAGCTTTGCAGTATCAAATTTATGATGATATGCGAACAAAACAAACCATAGCTGTTATTGGTGCAACGGGTAGTATGGGGTCGGCTATAGCAAAAAGCCTTGCCAAAGGTAATTACCGGTTATTGTTGTTTACCAATGATAAAAGCAAATTAAAAAATCTTGAAAAGGAAATAACCAGCGCTTATCCCGGCGCTGATGTAGAATCTGTTAACTGCAGCTATACGGCAAGCTGGGAGGCAGATGTTATTATTGTTGCTGTTCCCTTTGCAGCGGAAAAGGAAGTGGCAGACAAAATAAGGGAGGTGGCGAATCAGAAAATCGTTATCAGCATTGCCAATCCTTTAAATGAAACGTACGACGGACTTGTTACCGCACCGGATACAAGCGCGGCGGAAGAATTGCAGAAGCTGTTGCCCAATGCTAAAGTAATTAAAGCGTTCAATACCACTTTGGCGGCCGATTTTGCACAGCCTGTAATTGATGGAAAAAAGATAGATGCGTTTATCGCGGGAAATGACAGCGATGCCCTGGAAACCGTATCGGAACTGGTGCAAACTGCAGGATTTAATCCTGTAGTAGCGGGCGACCTGCCGGTTAGCAGGATACTGGAAAACATGCAGTTGCTGCTTATTCGCCTGGGCATGAAATACAATTACAACTGGCTGGCAGGCTGGAAAATATTACATCAATAAATACAATAAACATATATGAAACTAACAGTAATAGGAGCATCCGGCTTTGTGGGCTCCGAAGTTGTAAAAGAAGCGCTGAACAGGGGTCA
>CAYVEI010000309.1:0-4342 GCA_964450515.1 uncultured Terrimonas sp.
CCTGTATTGATCAGCCTTATAATATCCGTACGGAAAGTAATTTCATGAATTATACGAATTGTTATACGCTTTTTACGCCCGGGCAAAGAGACCGTATGCAGGCAAGTGTACTATTAGAAGACAGAAAGAACCTCATTACCTCTGCAGGTGCTGTTCCTACCTACGCCAGTCCTTCCTGCACCCCTAAAATTAATTTTGAACAACAAAGTGCCGAGCTTCCCAAAACAGCCACAACCGTAAGCGGATGCCTGAAATACCGCGACCATGTTTTTAAGCTTACCATTGGCGGTGATCCACTGCAAAATGCCACTGCATTGCTTGCTGTTGACCCGGCATCTACGGCAATTGAACATGGCGACTTTGATTTTCCTTCAGGGAAAAATATAGTATTCCCTGCAGGTTCAAATAGCAGCAGACCTTTTATATTGCGTATTTACGATAATGGCAGTTCAGCCGAAGCAAAACTTTTACGCCTGAACTTTTCCGTTAGTAACGGAGGCGGGATTGCTGAAAGAGGAAGTGCAGCCCCTGTAATGAATATCAATATTCAACCTCACAACTATAGCCCGTTAGTTCCGGGGCAGGCTGCAATTGCAACAATCGGCTCATCAAACTACCATATCAATAATGCAAAAATTTTTGATGCTGCACTCCAAAAACAAAAAACACAGATCCTTTATAAAGCAGATGAGCTTGCGGCAGCGGGACTTTCCGCGGGAAGCTTCATTACCGGGTTACGGTTTTTTATAGAAAAGAATACTAACCGGCCGGTTAAGAACCTGCATATAAAAATGGAGCAAACTACCATTGCTCATCTTGCGGAAAATGGTGGTGTTCGGTTTGCCGGTAATATGACAACCGTATTATCGCTGGCATCATATACTACGGTAAACGGCTGGAATACCTTTGCGCTTACACAGCCCTTGGGCTGGGATGGCGCCAGTAATATTGCCGTAGAGCTTTGTTTTGATAACGGCTCACCGGCAGGAGGTGCTGCAGATATCGTGTATGCTTACAGTGATGGAAGCGATGGTGAACAGGGCAGCATGATAGAGGATGGAACCGTGAATTGCTCACAAAACTTTGCTTTGGTAAGCTTTTACCGCAGTGGTGTAAAACCGGTTATTATGCTGGATTATAATGCACAGGGCAACCCGGTAAACCATTCTATGGGTGAATCTAAAGAAGAATATCTTGGCCCGTATAACGAGGTGTACTTCTATGATAAGTTGCAGCCATGGAAAATTATGGCTAAAATTAAAAACCTGGATGCCTGGGATTATGGTTGCACCACGGTAAGTATTGACAGGGAAGGCGATGGCGTGGCGCCATTTTGGAATAATGTTCCGGCTCAATCCCTTACACGTAAAACATTTTTTGTAACACCCCAAAACAACAATGCTTCGGGAAGCTACGAAATTACCCTTTATTATACCGATGCAGAAAAAACAGGGTATGAAACGGCAACCGGTAAAAGCTGGACGGATGTAAAAATGATCAAAACCGAAATTCCAGTTCCATTGGTAACGCCGGCTACTCCTGAAGCAGATAAGGTAAAAATAAATGTGGCGGTTGTGCACAGCCTTTTTGGCAACGATCATACCGTGCAGGCTGCTTTTAATACGGGTTTTTCCGGGTTTTCTATAGGCGCCTTAGATGCTGTTTTGCCCGTGAACTGGCTTCAGTTTGAAGCGGTAAATACGGATGGGAACGTAATGCTGCGCTGGTCAACCGCTATGGAATTTAATAACAGTTATTTTGAAGTGCAGGCAGGCGCCGATGGAACAGCCTATTCTACGGTTGGCATATTGCCTTCAAAGGGTAACAGCAATACGGCGGTAAATTATGAGTATTTACATATACAGCCAGGGAAGGGGAAAATGTATTACCGCATAAGGCAGGTAGACCTGGATGGAAAAAGCACTTACAGCAAAATTATAGAAGTATATATTACAGGGAGCACCGCCCCTGAACCCTCACTATATCCTGTTCCGGCAGGGAATAATATTACGGTTCATTTCGGGAAGCCTGTTGCTAATGCCACTATTGAAATAGTAAGCAGTGATATGAAATCCGTGTATACCGGGAAAGCAAACGGCATGCTCCTTACCAAAACGATTTATACCGGCAACTGGGCCGCAGGAACGTACATAGTGAGAATAACTGCCGGAAAAAACAGCTATGTGCTGAGGTTTGTTAAGCTTTAACGGTAGCTTACAACTTGCCACTTATCACTTACTTAATATACCCCAGTATCTTCAGCATGCTTTGTGAAGATTGTTCTTTGGCATATAGCCAGTCAACCAGTTTGCCGTTCTTGTCGTATTCCACAATAACATGTTTGGGGGAGGGAATAAGGCAGTGTTTAATGCCGCCGTAGCCGCTGATCTGATCCTGGTATGCGCCGGTATGAAAAAAGCCGAGGTACAGGGGTTCTCCGTTTACTATTTTAGGAAGAAATACTTCATTAATATGTTCTTCAGAGTCGTAATAATCATGGCTGTCGCATGTCATACCGCCAAGTACTACCCGTTGATACTCCTCTTCCCATTTGTTAATGGGGAGCAGTAAAAACCTTTCGCCAATACCCCAGGTATCGGGTAATGTGGTAATAAAGGAAGAATCAATCATATACCAGGTTTCCCTGTCGTTCTGCACTTTTTGTCCTACCACACTATAAATATGCGCCATGCTTTCCCCCACCGTAAAGCTGCCAAACTCAGTATAAATATTGGGCATGGGCACTTTGGCTTTTTTACAGGCGCTTTTAATATTACGTACAATTTCATTGATCATGAACTGGTAATTGTATTCAAATCCGAGCGAATGCTTGATAGGAAAACCGCCGCCAATATTTATGGAATCCAGCTCAGGACATATCTTTTTTAACTGGCAATACAGGTGAATGATCTTATTCAGCTCACTCCAGTAATAAATATCATCTTTGATGCCTTTATTCAAAAAGATGTGCAGCATCTTTAACTGGAATTTGTGTTCATTTCCCTCAATCTTATCTACATAAAACTCCAGTATATCCCTTGCTCTCATTCCTAAACGGGAAGTGTAAAAAGGAAAAGTGGGCTCTTCTTCAGCGGCAACGCGTATGCCCAGCTTAAACGGCACTTTTACCGAACGGCGGTAAGCATCCAGCTCTTCTTTATTATCCAGAACAGGAATTACATTTTTAAAGCCGGTATTCAGCAGCCGGGCAATACGGGAGGTGTAGTTTTTTTGCTTAAAGCCATTGCAGATAATATGAATGTCTTTATTGATCTTCCTTCTTTCATACAGCCGGTTAATGATCTCTATATCGTATGCATAGGAAGTTTCAAGATGAATTTCGTGCTTGAGCGCTTCCTCAACCACAAAAGCGAAATGCGAACTTTTAGTGCAGTAGCAGTAAAAGTATTTGCCTTCATAGCGGTGTTTCTTAAAGGCTTCTTTGAACATCTTTTTAGCCTTATCTATCTGCATACCAATTTTGGGCAGGTAAGTAAGTTTAAGCGGGGTGCCGTATTTGTCAATGAGGGCTTTCAGGTCTAATCCGTTAAAGCGAAGGTAACCATCTGTTACATCAAAGCCTTCCTGTGGAAAATAGAAGGTTTGTTTCACCAGATCGGTGTATGATTTATTCATTTTTTACTGTAGAAATGTTGTAAGGGTGAGCAATGAATATGCAAATGTAGTTTTTTGGTGCTTTTTCCAATAAAAAACCGGTTGTGATTTTTTCACTACCGGTTTTTTATAATTATCTGGATAAAATCTATTCAATTCATCCCTGTGTTTATTGTTATTTAACTGAGGCGATCAGCTTCTTAAAGCTTTCAGCTTCGTTCATTGCCAGGTCGGCTAAAACTTTACGGTCAAGCTCTACCCCTTTCTGGCGCAGCTTAAAGATAAACTCCGAATAGGTAAGCCCTTCTTCGCGAACAGCAGCGTTAATACGCGCTATCCATAAAGCCCGGTATTCTCTTTTCTTCAGCTTCCGCCCAACATAGCTGTAGGTTAACCCTTTTTCCACTACGTTTTTAGCAACGGTTAATACATTTTTGCGTTTGCCGTAAAAGCCTTTAGCGGCTTTTAATATCCTTTTCCTGCGGGCCTTGGATGCAACGGCATTTACTGAACGTGGCATAATTATTTAAGTTTTAAGTTGCGGTACGCTGCGGGCATACGGTCAACTGCTTTTTTAATGTTATTCTGTTAATAGTTATTGTCTGCTGTCTCCTTACAGGGAGCATTCAGCCTATTTTAAACGCAAAAGGCGTTTCACGAAATCCATATTGGACTGGTGCACCTGCCCGTCAATTCTCATGGCACGTTTGCGTTTTTTTGATTTTTT
>CAYVEI010000310.1:0-4303 GCA_964450515.1 uncultured Terrimonas sp.
CCCCTCTTTTCGCAGAGATCATCATCCCTTTAGCCTTGCCTAAAAACTATACCTGGCAAATACCGCTTCATTTAAAAAGTAAAGTGATGCCTGGCTGCCGGGTAGAAGTTGTGCTGGGAAAAAATAAAAAATATGCCGGTATTATTAAACGGTTGCACAACAATAAACCGGTGGCATTTGAGCCGAAGGATATTTTGAATGTGCTGGATACAGAGCCCATTGTATTTGAACAGCAGATGAAGTTGTGGGAATGGATAGCGCAATATTATATGTGCAGTGAAGGGGAAGTGATGGCCGCAGCCCTGCCGTCTTATTTTAAGTTGAGCAGTGAAACCATATTAATATGCAATGAAGAATATGGCGACGACTTTTCCGCACTTGATAACGATGAATATATTATAGGGGAGGCGCTCCATATAAAAAAGGAACTGAGGCTCACTGAAGTGCAGCAGTTGTTAGACGCATCGCATGTGTATCCTGTTATTAAAAGATTAATTGAAAAAAAAGTATGCTTTGTGTGGGAAGCGCTTAAAGATGCTTACAGTGCAAAAAAGGAGACTTATGTTATCATTAATCCTGTATATGAAAATGAAGATGCCCTGGCAGATCTGATGAATAACTGGGGGAGGGCGCCCAAACAATTGGAGCTGTTGCTGAGTTACCTGCATCTTATAAAAACGGAGGGAGAGGTGACTAAGCCGGCATTGCTAAAAAAATCGGGCGCGTCTGACGCGCAGTTGAAAGGCCTGGTAGAAAAAAATATTTTATGGCTTGAAAAACGCACGGTTGATCGTTTACGCTACCTGCCGCTTCATATTAATGTGGATTTTAGTTTAACTCCCGCACAGCAGGAAGCATTAGCAAAACTCAATGAATTATTTAAAGAAAAGCCGGTTTGCCTTTTGCACGGCATCACTTCAAGCGGTAAAACACAAATATACATTAAGCTGATAGAGCAATACATTAGCCAGGGGAAGCAGGTGCTGTACCTGTTACCTGAAATTGCACTAACATCACAGATCATCCGCCGGCTGCAGAAGCATTTTGGCGGATATATTGGTATTTATCATAGCAAGTTTAACCAGAACGAACGTATTGAAATATGGAATAAAATTAAAACAGGAGAACTGAAAATCATACTAGGCGCCAGATCTGCTCTTTTTCTACCCTTTACCGGTCTTGGCTTAATTGTAGTAGATGAAGAACACGATACTTCATTTAAGCAGTATGACCCCGCCCCCAGGTATAATGCAAGGGACAGTGCTGTTTACTATGCCGCGCTTTTTGGATCGAAAGTTTTACTGGGTAGCGCAACGCCCTCTCTTGAAAGCTATTATAATGCGTTGCGGGGCAAATACGGATTAGTAGAGCTCAATGAAAGATATGGCGGTGTTGAGCTTCCGGTAATTGAAATCATAGACACAAAGCAAATTGTAAGAAAAGATAAGTCGAAGGTCATACTCTCTCCGCAATTAAAGGAAGCAATAGAAAATGCTTTGGAGCGTAATAAGCAAATAATATTATTTCAAAACCGCAGGGGATATTCGCCCTATCAGGTTTGCGCTGTTTGCGGATGGATTCCTCAATGTAAGCACTGCGATGTTAGTCTTACCTATCATAAGCTCAGCAATAAGCTGGTTTGTCATTATTGCGGAACAACCTATCCAAATGTTACCACTTGTGCTGCATGCGGCAGCCATGCTTTTGTACAGCGCAATTTTGGTACGGAGAGAATTGAGGAATACCTGGAAGAAATCTTTCCCAAAGCCAAAATTGCCCGGATGGATATAGATAGTGTAAGAGGCAAGCATGCACATGATAGCCTTATACAGTTGTTTGAACAGAAGCGTATTGACATGCTTGTAGGCACCCAAATGGTGGTAAAGGGGTTAGACTTTGAGCATGTGAGCCTTGTTGGCATATTAGATGCCGACAGTATATTAAGCTTTGCGGATTTCCGGGTAAATGAAAGGGCTTTCCAGCTTATGGAGCAGGTAAGCGGACGGGCAGGCAGAAAAGAAGAAAGAGGCAGGGTAATGATACAGGTTGCTAATACGAAGCACCCGGTGCTTCATTTTGTGCAACAACATGATTATGCGGCTTTTTTCAGGTACGAGATCGAAGGTCGCGAACGTTTTTTTTATCCCCCTTTTTCCCGGATCATACTGATTACATTCCGGCACAAATTAAAAGAACGGGTAGCCGAAGCGGCTCAATATTTTACTGCGGCATTACAAAAGGAATATGGTAAATATATTGTTGGCCCGGCAGAGCCTCCTGTTAACCGGGTGCGTAATCAGTATTTGATGGAACTGTTATTTAAAATTCCCAAAGACATTGCTTTTATTAATAAATGTAAAGCCGTTATAAAAGATCAGATTGTTCAGTTGCATCAAAATAAAACATTCCGGAGCGTAGTAATTGTTACCGATGTAGATGTGCTGTAAACTGGTTCAATAGTGCAATAACATGCTGACCCTCATTTTTGGACCCAAATTTCATCTATAAAAAACCAGCAGGGATGCCCTACGCCGTAGTGCCAGTGCGGGCAGGTTTTTATGCCTGTTATATCTACTTTAATGTAACGTGCTTTAATGGGTGTATTGCCCGTATAGCTGAGGTCAATAAACTTTACCTGGGGGTTCCTGTCTTCAGGATGATCAATGGACTGCAGTGTTTTATACGCATTACCATCAGATGAAATGGAATAAGTAACATTAGACGGTGCTAAGATCCATGCGCCTAACTGGTGTAAAAAATCTGCATGAATGCCGGTAAATTCCTTTTCACTGCCTAAGTCAAGTATCAGTCCTGCATCTGTACCCAGCCAGCCAACCCATCCCTCGGCAAATGTCATGCCTCCATACAATCCATCTGTAAGTTCACCGCCCATAGTAGCATACTTTTCACCGGGGGGCACTGAAAAAGTGATATGGGCTACCGGTATGGTTTGTTTGCCCGATGGCATATACCTTGTTCTGTACAATGCACAATAATCAAGGGGACTATTTCTCCTTTCATTGAGCGTAGGAACAGAAAACAATTTCACCCTTTCTTCAAAGAGATCCAGCTTGCGGTTGATATCATCCACCCGCATGTCTTTTTCGGTGCGGGCAATATCCAACTCGGAATATTGCAGCGGCAAACGGGTGCGCCATACTCTTTTCAGCAAAACCTGATCTGCTGCAACGGCAGCTTCAGCCTGGTTAAACAGGTTATTGTACCTGCGCATGAGGGATGGCTTTAGCATACCCGCTTTATGCGATACCGGAGAATCGTATATCCATAACCGTTTGCCGCTACCCAGCAGGGCGCCTTCCATTAGCTTAATATATTGGTATAAATAAGGTGCAGCGTTGCCATAATATCCGTTCAGAAAAGTTTGTACAAGAGAGTCTTCATTCCGGTTTACATTCCACATTAATTTAGATACGAGCCAGGTTCTTAATTCGGCAAAATCGCCACCGCGGCTGCCGGCTATCTGAGAAAAATGCATGGAGGTATTGTTCTTGTGAAACAACCGCATATTTTCCCCCAGTATGTGGAAATTGGGAAAGGGTACAAGGTAATTGTCGAAGTTAATGCCATAGTCCCACACAAATATGTTTGCTGTAATAGCGCTCCAGCCTTCCAGCGCTTCTGCAAACTCCCGTCCCGAAGCGTTTTCTTTTAAGGAAACTTCCCTGTCGCAATCAATGCTGCACAACATTATATTTACGTTTTTGGCAGGCCTTACATGGCGGGGAGGTTTCATGGAATATAAATAGGCCAGTGTTGAAATTTCTTTACCGGGGAAACGTTCAGCCAGCTTGTTCATAAAATGTATAAGGCTGCCTGAATGAGCGCCTTCATAATCGTCAACCGCTTTACATTTTTCGCACTGGCAAAAAGTATAGTTGCCGTCGTTTTGGCTTACAGAAATAATATGTTGATCGGGATTGGCTTTAAAAACCGAATCCAGTCTCCGGGTTACAATTTCCAGCACTTCAGGATTAGACAGGCACCATTGGCTGGCTTTGCCGGGATGGCGGCTGCCATTAAAATAAGAATAGTATTCGGGGTGTGCATCGCCATATACAGCCGATGGCAGCAGGAAATCGAAAGTGTGTACCCACAGGTTACCTGCAAATAGATCCCCCGGTGTTTTTAACCGCATCCAGTTGCGGTATACCGTGTCTGTTGCCATGGCATAGTGCTGGCTTTGCCTGTAACGGAATGATGGTATTTCCGTGAAATCAACCGCGGGAATTTGCAGCGTGGAAGTTTGGGTTAAGCTATATTCATTTTCTCCCCAGTAGGAAAC
>CAYVEI010000311.1:0-4247 GCA_964450515.1 uncultured Terrimonas sp.
GCTTGGCCAGGAAATGCTTTTCAATGAGCCGGTACAGGCTCAGCTCCACTTTTTTAGGATCAACCATCACCAACTTAAGCTGCGAAGGATGTTTTTTGTACAACAGCGATACCAATATCGCATTAATGCCAACGGATTTCCCCTGTCCTGTTGCACCTGCCATTAGCAGGTGGGGCATGGTAGCAAGGTCAACGATAAAATGCTCATTATCTATTCTTTTGCCCAGCGCTATGGGTAATGAAAATTTATTTTGCTGAAACCGGTCTGTAGATAACAGTCCTTTCATGCTCACGATCGTTTTCTTTACATTGGGCACTTCAATACCAATGGTGCCTTTCCCGGGAATGGGCGCGATGATGCGTATGCCTAAGGCGGCAAGACTTAAGGCAATATCGTCTTCAAGGTTTTTGATGCGTGAAATACGAACGCCCGCGGCAGGAACGATCTCATACAGGGTAACGGTGGGGCCTACTGTAGCCGATATCTGGCGGATGTCAATATCATAGTTCTTGAGCGTATTAATGATCTGGTGCTTGTTGGCTTCCAGCTCCGAAGCATCCAGCACAATTCTTTCACTGCCATGCGTTTCTAACAGGTCGAGCGACGGATATTTATAATCTTTAAGATCAAGAACCGGATCATAAGGGGGGAGGTTTTGCACTTTTTTTACCGGTGTGTCTTCTTCCGGGGGTAACGCGTTTTCAGCAATATCTTCATCTTCATTCATGGCATTGATCTGCAGTTCTAATTCCTCCGCCGTTTTTTTTCTTGATTTGGGTATAACGGTAGTTTGCGGTATTCCCGGCTCCGGCGCGGTTTCAGACAGTACCAATGGATCCTGAGGCTCACCTGTGCCCGGCGGGTTGATCACTACAACTCCTCCATGATGTTTCAGCGTATTGCCTTTAACGTCTTTGTTTATATTTTCTTCCGTGAATAATTTCGCTTCTTCCGTAAAAGAATTATCTACCGGCACCAGCTTTCCGTTTTCGTTTTGGGTTTTGTACTTTGATCTTTTTGCAGGCAGCGAAAAAGAAGGGTTGAAGCGCCATATAAAATAGGCAAAACCGCAGGCCAGCAAAAGCGCCGCCGTGCCAATTTGGCCCAATAAGCCCCTGAGCCAGTTGCTGGTTATATTGCCTGTTTCACCTCCCCATGGAAAAACATTGCCGTGTGTAATAAAGGCTAAAGCAGTACTGAAAAACAATAATCCCACTACCACATACCTGAAGTTACGCCAGGCTGAGAAGATCTTTTTGCCGAACAATAAATTTACTCCTGTTATAAAAAAGAAACTGCAAAAAAGGTAAGATGATAAACCAAAACCCTTGTAAAAAAAGATATGGGATATATATGCGCCGATGCGCCCGAGCAGGTTGGCTGCTTTTATATTTTCCCCGAATAAGAACGCTGAGAAGCCCTGTAATACTTTATCCTGGTCCTGCCGCCAGGTAAAAAGATAAGAAGTAAATGCTATAAAAAGAAAAAACGCGGTAAGCAGTAATACGCTTCCCATTATTTTGTGGGTACGTTCATCCTTTACCAGCTCCTTTACTTTAACCTTTTCGGTTTTATCGCCGGTAAGTTTTTCAGGATCAGGAGACTTGGACTTATTGTTTTTTAATTTATTAGCCATGCAATACGAAACGTATTTTTATATTCAGACGGGACTTTTTCCCGATAGGCAAAGATAAGGTGTTTGTGTTGCAAGGTACAAGTTACCAGAGTGCAAGGGGTAGAGGATACAAGTTGCAGGTTACAGGGTGCAAGTTGCAGGAGCGCCTGAAAAACCTATAACATTTGACTGATTCTGAATCAGGCTGCTGTTAAGCTTCTCTCACATTGCTTTTTTCTTTTCTTTCACGGTGTACACTTGGTTTTAAGCTTTGAACTAAAAGGCATATCCATCCTGCAATAAAACAAAGTCCGCCCAATGGAGTAACGGCCCCTACACCTTTAAGCCCCACTGTTTCGGTGGCGTTTAAGTAAGTTAACAGGTAAAGGGAGCCGCTGAATAAAACGATTCCTGAAATAAAAAGGATACCTGCCCATTCCATTAGTTTACCCGGCATTCTTCTGTACAGAATACCAATGGCCAGTAAAGCGAAAGTATGATAGAACTGGTATCTGACACCGGTTTCAAAAGTAGCAACCGCATCTGCTTCCACTATTTTTTTCAGGGCATGTGCTCCAAATGCACCCAATGCAACGCTAAGCGCTCCGAGAATGGCAGCGTATTGGATAAATCGTTTAGACATGTTTCCGTTTGATTTCTTCAAAGGTAATATCTGAAATGGATTCTGTGGATAATATTATATGGGCTTTGTTGTAATATTCCTTCCTTTTTTGGATGCTGTTTTTAATAAAATCTTCAATGGCCTGCTCATCTAATTGTTTGATCAGCGGGCGGTGCATCTTTTCCTTTATTAATCTCTCCTTCAGCACGGGCAGGGGAGTATCGAGGTAAATGGTGAGCCCGTTTTCATTCATCCATTGCATATTGTTGTAAAAGCAGGGTGTGCCTCCTCCCGTGGAAAGGATGAAATGGTCTTCTTTTTCAAAATGAAGGAGCCTTTCCCGTTCCCGTTCCCGGAAATACTCTTCACCGTGCAGTTCAAATATTTGTGCAATCGTTAACCCGGTATATTTTTCTATTTCACTATCTAAGTCAAAAAAGCGCAGGTTTTGCTGTGTTGCCCAAAGCCGTCCCCAATAGGTTTTGCCCGTTCCCATAAAGCCCAGGAGAAAAATTTTCATAATTTTTGATTTCACTTAAAGGCGTTCAAACCTGTTATATCCATACCGGTAATAAGTAAATGTATATCGTGTGTTCCTTCATAAGTGATCACGCTTTCAAGGTTCATCATATGGCGCATCACGGAATATTCACCCGTAATACCCATGCCACCCAGCATTTGCCGGGCATCGCGGCATATATTGGCGGCTGTTTCGCAACCATTGCGTTTGGCCATGCTAACCTGCTGCGGTGTTGCCTTTCCTTCATTCATTAATACCGCAACCCGCCAGTTCAGCAACTGGGCTTTGGTGATCTCCGTGATCATTTCGGCCAGTTTTTTCTGCTGTAACTGAAAGCTGCCTATCGGGCGATCGAATTGTATTCTTTCTCTGGCGTATCTTAAAGCCGTATCATAGCAATCCATTGCCGCGCCTATGCTGCCCCATGCTATGCCAAACCGGGCCTTGGTTAAACAGCCCAAGGGAGCTTTCAATCCTTTGGCGTTGGGCAGTATATTTTCTTTGGGCACTTTAACGTTGTCGAAAACCAGCTCGCCTGTGGCAGATGCCCGCAGGCTCCATTTGCCATGGGTAGTGGGTGTACTGAATCCTTCCATGTTCCTTTCCACGACGAGCCCGCGGATATCGCCATTGTCGTCTTTGGCCCATACCACCGCCACCTGCGCATGGGGCGCGTTGCTGATCCACATTTTAGCCCCGTTTAACAGTACATGGCTGCCGGCATCGGTAAAACGGGTGAGCATACCGGCAGGGTCGGAACCATGGTCGGGCTCTGTTAAGCCAAAGCAGCCCAGCCACTCGCCGCTGGCCAATTTGGGCAAATATTTTTTTCGCTGTGCCTCGCTTCCATATTCGTAAATGGGAAACATTACCAAACTGCCCTGCACCGAAGCGGTAGAACGTACACCGCTGTCGCCTCTTTCCAATTCCTGCATCATCAGGCCATAGCTGATATAATCGAGCCCGCCACCGCCGTAAGCAGCAGGAATGGTTGGTCCAAAACAACCCAGATCACCCAATTGCTTTACAATATGCACAGGGAAGCTTGCCTTTTGAGCATAGTCTTCAATGATAGGTGAAATTTCTTTTTTTATATAAGCTCTTATACTCTCCCGGATCAGCTTTTGTTCTTCGGTAAGGAGGTCGTCTAATTGCAAATAATCAGGACTGGTAAACAGGTCGGTACGTGCAGCCATGGTAACTACTTTTAAAGTAGACGCTAAGATAGGTAAATAAAGCACGAAGCCGGAATTTCGAAATTCGAATGAAAGCTCGAAGAACCCAATAACAAGAACCAAATAAAATTCAAAATCCGAAGATGAAAAATCCGAAATACGAAGCGAAATCCAACGATAAACCACAAATTAAAAAATCAGAAGGAGGGCTGTCAGCAATCAGCTTTGAGCTATGGGCAATACAGAAGAAGGAGTATTGAGTAGTCTATTGTTAGCAGTTAAACGATAAACTCAACATTGGAAATACCTGCACCC
>CAYVEI010000312.1:0-4232 GCA_964450515.1 uncultured Terrimonas sp.
GACCCCATGATTTATGGGCAAATGTTGGAGAATGTAAATGATAGCATGATATATGGCGGTGTAGCCGATTTGCAAGGCAATGAACGCAAGCATATCACTCCTTTATTAAAAGATCTGGATATTCCTGTAATGCGATGGCCCGGCGGTACTGTTATTCATGAATACCGCTGGAAAAATGGTATTGGCCCCAAGCCGCTAAGACCTGTTGACAGTACCCATGCTTGGAAAGGAATAGAAAATTATCAGTTTGGTACCGATGAGTTTTTACAATGGTGCCAGCGTATAGGATCGGCGCCTTATATTAATTTCAATATGGGCAATAGCATTAGGTATGGCGGTACATTGTGGGAGGCGCTGGAATGGATGGAATATGTAAACGGCGATTCTACAACAGCGCTGGGCAAATTGAGGGCTTACAATGGGCATAGCAAACCCTACAATGTAAAATACTGGTGTATAGGTAATGAAAACTACGGCCCCTGGGGAAGACATGCTGTGGAAGACGATACTACTTATGCAAAGCGCCTACAAATATGGGCGAGCACTATCAAAAAACAATACCCTGATGCTAGCTTACTGGGAATAGGCTATAGCTGGAAATGGAATAAAGAGGTGCTGGCATTAAACGGAAAGTATGTTGATTTTCTTACACAACACTACTATGTGCGCTCCAAAGTGAAGGATGGTTTAATACAAGATCCACATAGTACACTTTTTGCTCCGGTTAAGATGGAAACTCACTTGAAAAGATTGGGAGCGCAGTTAGATTCTATTAACAAAGACTTGGGTAGAGCAGCAAATCCGATACGCTTAAGTGTAGATGAGTGGAATAACAGGCATTCTGTATATAATGGTACTGAGTATAAGTTTTCAAGGCAATCGCCCAGAAGACAGTTTGATGTGCCGCTAATAGCAGGCATGCTCAATGTTTTTATTCGCCAGAGTGCTACAGTGGGAATGGCTAACTATATCTTTCCGGTAAATGCGCATGGTCTTATTCGCTCTGTAGATGAAGATGACGCATTTCTTACACCAATTTATTATGTATTTAAACAGTATAGAGAATGGATGATTGGCGAAACGATAAATGCAAACATACAAGGCCCCGGTATGATGACAGATGAGGCAAAGCCAACCATTGATGGTGATACAAGAGAAATAAAACTCGAAAACAAGCAGGTGACATTTATAGATGCAGCCGCAGTACTAACGGCTGAGAAGAATATTAATATTTCACTTGTAAATCGATCGGCTGATAAAGAGCAAACGATAGATCTAGTAATTCCTGCTGGATATACAGCAGAGTTAGTATGGGAACTCAATCATAGCAACATTAATGCGCTGAACACGGTAGATAATCGTTTTGAAATAATTCCACAAACAAAAAGTATAAAAGGCAGCAGTAAAAAATTGTCAGTAAAGCTACCCGCTTGTGGTATTGCAATAGTAAAGTTGATAAAAAAATAATTGGGTCTTTTATTTTTAAATGAGAATAGCCCAGCGAGCTATTCTCATTTTATTTTAATAAACGTAAGCAACACAACAACTTTTGTTTTAAATTTATTGCTTGCAAAAAAAAGGCGATGATGCGTAGACATTTAATGCTGTTTATTGCTTTCTTATTTGTATTTGTAAGTGTGGGCAACACGCAAATCACAAATAGCCCGTTAGCGAAATATGAAAATATTTCCATTTCTGCGATAGCGCCTGGCGGCTGGCTACACAATCAGTTACTACTAATGCGCAAAGGAACAACTGGCCACTTAGACGAAGTATATGAGAAAATAAGAGACGCTAACGGATGGTTGGGTGGCAATGGTGATGGCTGGGAAGAAACGCCTTATTGGCTGGATGGAGCTGTACCCCTTGCTTATCTCTTAAATGACAACGCTTTAAAAGAAAAACTACTTCGCTATATCAATTGGACATTAAATAATCAACGGCCTTCAGGTTATTTTGGCCCTATTACAAAAGCAGAAAAAGAAGGAAGACAAATTACAGCGAATAACTGCGAAGATGGACAAGATTGGTGGCCTAAGATGATCATGCTAAAAGTGTTGCAACAATACTATCTCGCAACAACCGATCAACGAGTGCTTGCTTTCATGGAAAAATATTTTAACTATCAACTGCAGGTACTTTCCCGCTGTCCTATTAAGCGCTGGACAGAGTGGGCTGAATCTCGTGGCGCCGATAACGCAATGATGGCTATCTGGCTTTATAAGATCAATGGAAATAAAAAGTTGTTAGAGCTGGCTTCACTTATTCAGAAGCAATCCTATCCCTGGACTTATTGGCTTGGTAACAGAGATTGGGTAATTCATGCCGCAACTTATCAGGATGAAGTCGATTGGCTGAGTCGTCATGCTGTGAATGTAGCGATGGGATTAAAGGCACCAGTTATAGATTATCAGTTAACTGCCAACAGTAAAAAACTGGATTCGTTGAAGACAGGCTTTCGTGACTTAATGACACTACATGGTTTACCGATGGGTATTTTTTCCGGAGACGAGGATTTACATGGCAATGCGCCATCACAGGGAGTAGAGTTATGTGCTATTGTAGAAGCGATGTTTTCCTTGGAGCAAATTAGTAAGGTGACAGGTGATGTACATTATATTGATGCTTTGGAGAGAATGACTTTTAACGCACTGCCCACGCAAACAACAGATGATTATAATGCAAAACAATATTATCAGATAGCCAATCAGGTACAAGTTACCAATGATGTGTTTGATTTTTCTTTGCCTTGGTCAAGAAGAATGTGTAATGTTTATGGCATGCGTAGCGGCTATACTTGCTGCTTGGCTAATATGCATCAGGGCTGGACAAAGTTTGCGGCACAGCTATGGTTAAAAACAGGCGATGGAGGTTTGGCAGCACTTACCTATAGCCCGAATGTATTGACAACAACTGTCGGTAAGCAAAAGCAACCTGTTACAATTCGCGAAGAAACAAGCTATCCTTTTAGTGACGAGATTAGGTTTGTTTTTCAAACAACAAAAGCCACTTCTTTTCCTTTTCACCTACGCATACCTGCATGGTGTAAAGAGGCCAGCATAACGCTGAATGGAAAAGAAGTACAAAAAGCAGAAGGCGGAAAAATTATCATACTCCAACAACTATGGAAAAATGGAGATGAACTGCTATTAAAAATGCCGATGGAAATAAAAATTACAAAGTGGGGACTTAACTCGCGTGCAGTAGAAAGAGGGCCACTTGTATATGCATTAAAACTGCAAGAACGGTGGGAAAAAAAGAATGATGAGAAAGAAGGAGACTATTACACTATTCTTCCTGAAACAGATTGGAACTATGGATTACTTGAAAAAGCAGTAAAAGATCCAGCTATCTATTTTACAATTAAAGAACAAAAAGTAGCAGACAATAATTTTATTTGGAACATACACCATGCCCCTATAGAAATTGCAACAACAGGAAAGAAAATTCCTTCTTGGAAAATTACAGATGGAGTGGCAAGACAACCTGTTACAGAAAGAATGGGCTTTTATAAAGGTGATGTTGTAGATAAGGAAGAGGAAATAAAACTCGTACCTTACGGCTGTACCAAAGTAAGAGTAGTAGCATTTCCTATAGTACGATAATACAAGTAGATTTTTAACACTGAAATAATTTAGTACGATTATGCTTCGATTTATTCGTTATTCTTTTGTAGCACTGCTGGTAGTAGCAGTAACAGTAGTAAGCGCTCAGGAAAACAAATGGGCTCCCGTGAATGGTAAAATAATGTCACCGTGGGTAGAAAAGATGGATCCTGCAAAGCCTTTGCCGGAGTATCCGAGGCCACAGTTAGTAAGAAATGCCTGGCAAAACCTAAATGGCCTTTGGGAATACAGCATACAGGCAGGAAAAGGAAATGCAGCACCTGCTTCGTATGAGGGACAAATATTAGTGCCCTATGCAATAGAGTCTGCACTTTCCGGTGTAGGAAAAACAGTAGGTAAGGAGAACACGCTTTGGTATAAGAAAGTAATTGATATCGATAAAAATATTCGTAAACAACAAGTCATCCTTCATTTTGGCGCAGTAGACTGGCAAACGAATGTGTATGTAAACGGGCAGCATGTAGGTGCACATGAGGGAGGATTTGATCCTTTCTCTTTCAACATTACACCCTATTTAAAAAAAGGAACAAAGCAGGAAATAACAGTGAGTGTATGGGATCCTACTGATGAAGGCCCACAGCCCAATGGTAAGCAGGTGAAAAGACC
>CAYVEI010000313.1:0-4206 GCA_964450515.1 uncultured Terrimonas sp.
GGCATTTCCAGCTCTTCTTTCAAAAACAGCATGAGCCAACATGTATGATAGTATACAACATGTATGATAGTATATTTAATCGACAATCCTGAGAATAGAAAAGCTTACGAAGACCGGCATTATAAGGACATAGTGCTGATTGATTCTAAAAGTGTTCCCCGTGATCTACATGTTGACTTTGGATTCATGATGCATAAATACGGATTTTCTTTATCAGATCCGGAAATTGATCAATTTTATGCGCATTATTTTATCTGGAATAAGTTCTACAGCAGCAAGGAACCGCTATGCTTTATTGTTGAAAATTTGAAGCAATTAAATTTTCCGATCTGTTGTATTTTTAAAATTTAAACCTAATTGTAAGGATGACCTGCCTCGGTCTCATCTGGAAATAATTCCTGATAATCGAATAATCGGAGCTATAAAGCCTTGTATACGTTTTATTATTCAGCAAATTCAGGCAATTGATCTCCATATCTGCTTTCCGTTTTGGCAATGATACCCGGTAAAGCAGATCTATAAATACCTGGCCCTTTTCTGATTTCAAATTAGTTGTATAGTAGTCGGTATTCATACTGATTGTTTGGTTCTCTATCGGGAAAATGCCTACATTCAGCGCATGGCTGTTCGTTATTATCTTATCCATTGCCTTGCCGGATAAAGTATTGTAAATAAACAGGGCACTTGTTACATATTGCACGTTCATATATTTCAGGCTGGTATTACTTAACTCAAGAGAACCTCCATATGTATGTGTTTTCATATTTTCCAAAGAGTTATTAAGTATGTAATCGGCCCGAGACCAACTGCCATCTCCCTTCGTTTTAACGATCGTTTTTATACCGGCAAAATACCTGCTGTAGTTAGCAGAAACAGACTGCATTTGCCGGATATTGTCTTTGGTATCCATTTCTACTATTTCATAACCGCCGGCGCTAAGTTCATTTCTAAATATGTAGTTCCTGCTGGCTAAGGAGTAGCTGTAGCTGATACCGGCAAAAACTGATTTTAAAGGATTTTTGAAATTAATGTACAGTGAGCTATTCCAGTTGTTACTTTCCGGCAATGTTGCGTTAAATTTTTGCAAATTACGGTAGGAAGTGAGAAGGAAACCGTTATAAAGTGTATTGATGCTGCCGAACTGGTTGGCATAAACGGAGGAGAGTCTTGCTTCCAAATTCCCTGTTAATTGATAAAGCGTTAATATACCTGGCTCAAACGTAAGTTTAGTCATTGGGTTATAGAAATTTCTTATATGATCTTTTGACTGGTAATAGCGAAATCTCAAAGGAGTGTTCACATCAATTCTCCATCTCCTGCTTTTGAATTGCGATTTAATATCAAGATATACAATGGCGCCCGAAAGGCTCATGTGATTCACAAAATCATTATCCAGCCTGGTTTCCACATTGTTATTGGTAATATTGATATGGCTCCGCAACTGCTGGTTCTGATAGGAAAAGCCTATTCGGGGCATCAATGAGAAGCTCTTCAGCCCTTTTACAAAACTCAGGTAATTATCTGTTTTAAAGTTCACATATCTTACGGACTGCTTTATCCCCTGGTAAGGCAAACTGTCATTAAGTATATTTTCAAATTGTCCGGGTATCACAGAAAGGTTTTGCGGCGTTTCGCTGTAGCCTGCATAAGAATGGAACACAACTAATTGCTTCCATAGAAAAGTTGCCAAGGCTAACCTGTTGGAAAGATTGAAATTCCTAAGATCTTTTTGCTGGAATATCTTATTCGCATCCGTTCTCATCAGGTTACCGTTATCGCTAAGCCATTGCCCCGAAACCTGGAAATTATTTTTAAGATAGATATTCTTCTCATTTTTTAGCAGTATAAAACTTCCGCTTATATCATTTGTATTAAAGGTATTATGGATCGTTTCCGAAAAATCTATATTCTGGCCGGTATTAAATAGAGTAGTATAGCTTTGTCCGGCCCTTCGTTTATAATCATTCACATAAGAAATGCTTCCTTTTAATTCCATATTGTTTTGCAACTTTTGAAGGAAGTTTCCGGTTAGTAGATTGACATTATTATCGAGCCATCTTTTTTCATTGACATTTGGAGAAGCAATGTCCTGGATACCTACCAATGAAATCGTTTCGTTATTGCTGATGTCTGAGAAGTCGGAATAATCAAACATATTCCCCCCGGAGTAGGCATTTAATTGTCTAACAACATCGTTACCGGTATTGTTAGATTGAAGGCTATTTACAGACTGGAAGTTTTTGTTAAATGTCATTGGAGTAATATTCATCTCGTGTATGAATGGTGATAACCCTACACCCATTTTTGCAGATCCTGTAGTGGTAAATTTTTTAAGTTTAATATTTAGAGATGCCTTGTCGGAGAAGATCAATGAATCAAGTATTTTCACAGGTTGGTTATTCTCAATGACCTGGATTTTTTCTACAGCATCTACCGGTAAGTTATTGTTGGCAAGGCTGTAGCGTCCTTCCAAGAGGTCAAGACCATTGATGAAATACTTTTGAATGGGTTTTCCCTGGTACAGTATCCGGTCGCCGTCCATTTCAATCCCGGGCAATTTTTTTATAACATCTCCGATCACCTGGTCCTGCTTTGATTTAAAAGCGTCTATATTATAATTCAGCGTATCGTTTTTTTTAAAAACTGGAGGTAACCTGACTATCACATTGGGCAAAGTGCGGATTTTCATGTTTAGCTTAATTGCATAATTTCCCGGCTTGTTCTTTATCCGCAACTGTGCTTCTTTATAGTCAATGTGTTGAAAATAGAGCTGGATGCTATCACCTGAAACAGCTATTGAAAGGCTGAAATTTCCTTTACTGTTGGACAAACTGTATCCTGAAATAATTTCCGAGCCAGTTTTTCTATATGTAACCGATACTCCTGCAATTGGTAGTCCTGTGTTGTCCGTAATACTTCCCGTGACCAAATTTTGCGCAGCAGCATACGAAGCCATGAACATTAGCAATAATAATGTGCATAAATTTTTTTTCAACATTATTTTTCCTTATATAGCTCTATCCAATTGTTATCCTTTCCTGCTTGTTTCAAATATGTTTTTTTGAGATATCCCTTATTGGTTATTTGTGTACCTTTTGATTCCATTATTTCTAACCTATTGTCTCTCGCAAATTGCTTTTGGGCAAGAAATGCATTTTTATTTTTAATTTTTATTGGAACACGATTAAAAAACAACACGTTAATAGCTTTATCAATTTTTGAAATGCCGGCCAAGTCAAAATTCCAATATTGTTGCTCATCACTAATTTTTAATATCAGGCCCGGTAAACCAGAAAACTTATAAGGACCATCGCTAATAGGTATAGAGGTAGCGAACCAAGCAATCCAATTTCTATTTCCCAACTGTGTTTCAGCTTTTTGACATAAAATATTTCCAATGGATGTTGTATCACTAAGTATCTTCCATTCTAATTGAGACTTTTGCTCAGTATAAGCATAAATTTCTGGAATGTAACGTGCGCATTGATCATAAGTGAATATATACTCACTATTTTTAAAAATTACAAATCTGTTATTTTCAAAACTTATTGATGAAAAAAAATCAAACGAAGGGCCGAACTGATTTCCCATAGTTAAATTACTTTTCCAGGCTGAATCCACCATCAAATATGTGCTTGAACAAAAAACAGATTGATCATTTCCAATAAATAAATTAAAAAAATCACTTCGAATGGAAGATTTGTTTGTACTGTCAAATTGATATGTTAATACATAATTCACTTGAATATCATAATGATAAGGTTGTTCCTGACCTTGGGATGAGTCAATAACTACTAAATGCAATAAAAATATAAGACAAAGTCTTGTAAACATGTATATTAGAAAACTATCTGTTCCTTCTAAATAAATATTTAAAAAGGATGTCTCATATATCGAGACATCCTCCTAAAATTTCTAACATGCATCCCAACACTCTTGGATACTGCTAGCACAAAAGAGTACACCAGAATCTCCATTGGTACAACGGCACCAGAATTTCCCTGTTGGGCAACCTGCATCGGAGCTATCACCACCCGTTATCTTTTTTAGTTGATCCCTCGTTAATAGCTCCGAAGCCTTAAAATCTTGAAGTTTTAACTTTTTCATACAAACAATTTTGTAATTTAAAAATAAATTATTCATCATAAAACTCAAACATCTCAATGCACTATAAGTGCATTGAGAGAAAAGTTACGACTCTTCACA
>CAYVEI010000314.1:0-1111 GCA_964450515.1 uncultured Terrimonas sp.
CTGATTTCGCCGGGGTGTCACCCCATATTCAATAGCCTGGCTGTGAAGACCCCGTTGTGACAATTGAATGTGAAGAACAAATGAGTACCGTACTGTTATTATCCTGTGTACCTCACCTTCCCCGCCGGGAATATTCTTCCAGTATTTCTTTTTCTTTTTTGCTAAGGCTACCCATTCCTTTTCGATGGATCTTTTCCAATATCATATCCACTTTTCGCTGAACTTCCGCTTTCTCCGCATTATACCTGTCCTCAATAGAATAAAAATTCTGCTGTTCTTTGTGGAAGTAATTATCAATATAAAGGAATCCAGGTTTGGTTAGAATGAAGTATATAAAAATTACTGAAGGAACGAGGATAATAAGGATGGTCAGGTAATTGTATACGAGCGATGAGGGTTCCATTACAATGGCGATGATCAGCCCTGCCAGCGCCCCGCCAAGGTGTGCTTCATGGCCAATATTATCCTTAGGCGACCGGATACCATAAATAGTGTACAATACAAAAGCAATACCATACAACCAGGCAGGCACAGAAAAAGGAATACCAAAGAAACGGATCCCAAAGCCGGGGAATAAGGCAATGGCCGCGAAGATAATACCGTTCACCGCGCCGGATGCACCCACAGCACTGTAGCTGCCATGATTTTTATGAATGATCAAAGAAAAAATATTTCCACCCAGCAGGCTGCCAAAATAGATGAGTAAAAATTTCAGGAGTCCCATTTGCATCTCCAGCGCATCGCTGAAGAAATATAGAGAAAGCATATTAACAATAAGATGTATCCAGCTTACATGCAAAAAGCCGGACGTGATCAGCCTTGTATATTCTTTATTAATAAATATCCTGTCTATTTCAAAAGAATGGCTTTCAAAAAAGCGGTGATCCCTGAGCCCTTTATAAGTTACGATACTATTGATAATGATAAGAAGCAGTGTTACTATTCCCATAGTGAATATTTATACTTCATTTGAACCGGTATAGCCCATTGCAGCAGCATACAGAATTTTCTGGTAACATTGAACCGTGCAAAGAAGCCGGCGCCTGAGCATTACAAATTAACAGAGAAGCATGAATAAAACAGCCGCATTATTCCGGCAATACAAATATTG
>CAYVEI010000314.1:1211-4195 GCA_964450515.1 uncultured Terrimonas sp.
TCAGAACCGATTGCCTTATGTCTATCACATAGGTATTTGTCCATTTATCGTGCCATGGATAGGAAGGAGCGCCAAGTGCGCTAAAAGCCTCAAAAGGAACAGCACGGCACAATCCACGCCAAAAAGAAGTTTGCATGCTAACAGGAGAGCCGTCGGCGTTTACCGCGCGGGTACCGGTTATTAATTTACCCAGCGAACGTCCTCGGGTAAGCGCTTCCGTAATTCCCATAATAATACCATATAGCAGCAAACTGATCAAACTGCTTAACAGGTTAGTCCCCGCATCTGTTCCTTCCATCCATAAGAGAAGGGTAGGATCAATCATTGCAACCGCCATTGCCAGGAAAAATAAAATGACATAATAAACGATAATGTCAATAATATAATTGGCAAAGCGTTTACCCGTGCCGGCCTGTACAATATGAGTTGTTTCAATATCTGCGAGGAGATGGATTGAAGGCGTATCCATAGCTTAAGTGTTTAAGGTTTTTTTATGAACGGAAGATATTTATAAAAATTACATGATACTTTCATAGAAATCAAAACCTTCTTCCTGCAATTAGCGTTTTAATAGCCAAACATCCGAAATGCGGGAATGCTGCCGCCAGTTCAGGTTAGACTCTTCGGGCTCATCAAAAGTTACGGTTATTTTGCCATCACCGGTGAGCGATAGGGGCACGATCCATTCCTTAAAAGTATCCGCCTCTTTATTATACAGTACAGGAGAAAGCCTTACCCCGTCAACACGAAGCAGCGCATCGCCATACCCGCAAACCCTTATAACATACCTCACACCAGGCTCCAGCTTATCATATTCCAAAACGGGAGCATTCTGGAACAATTGGGAAGAAAGTCGTTTGCGGCTAAACCCATTATCCCACCAGGCCACATCGGTAGCATCATCAGAAATTGTTTTTACCCGCGATCCTTTGCTTACACTGGAAATATCGTCGTAGTAACTTCCATTGCCCGGATCTTCCCAGGCGGCAATGGTTTGTAACGCAGCCATTTGTTCATCCTGCGTTTTCATTAGCCCTATTTTTTTGAATTCGTCTGCAAGCCACCAGCGATTATTCAACGGGTAGTGTACATGGTCGAGCACGGCGCCCCTTTCATAATTCTTTGCTTTGTACTTGGGCACACTGGTTTGTAATCCTATAGACGCAAACAGATCGGCGCATAAATCCTCAATCCTTTTTCTTAGCTCGGGTGCAATAGGCTGTGTGTCTGCCTTATCTACAGTTGTCAGCGCAATATCCATTGTTTCTTTTATGCTTACCGGCTTAACCATCGCAAGTACATAATTGGCCTGTTGCTCCAAAGATTGTTCATAGATCAGTCTTCTGCGGGTATACACATCGTAATAGGCGCGCAACAGCAACATCTGCCAGCGCCAGTTCTGTTTGAATTCAGGATGATCTGATCCCAGCTTTTCCCAGAATGAGAAGGTTGCTTCCACTCCTCCGTTTTCGGCCAAAGGTCCTTTCCAGTTCCGTTCCAGCGCCGTAATGCCATCAGCCGCCGTTGTTTCAACAGTACCGCTAAAGAAAAATGTACTGTATTGCTTCAAAATGTCATTTACATCCATTTGAGGATCCCAGCCCCGCATGCTCCAGATCACTTTATTCACATCATCGTGACAACCATCCGAATAAGAAACAAAACCGTCGGTAAAGGGCGCATAGGTTTGTTGGATCTTCGCAAATGCATAAGGCCGCGGGTTTACCGATTCGCGGCCTAAGGTTAACGCGTAGGCCTGGTCGAACTCCTCAACAGGAAATTCACACCGAACGGAATGTGTAATATCCGGGTACTGCCGGTGCTGGTATTGTTTGGGTAGCCGGTAACGGGTTTCGGCTATGGGCGGACTGCCCGGCCCGGATACCACACCCTGCAGCCAGGTGGGTTTTTCCCGGTTAAGATAACGGTAGAAATAATCAACCTGCTCTACACTAAACCCTTGCAGCGAAATCCATATTTTGGCATTGGGATGGTATTTGATCAGCCGGCTGTGCAAATCTTTGAGAAAGGGCAATACTTCCGAAGGATGGTTATCGCCGGGATCGCCTCCGGGGAAAAAGATATGATCCAGCCTCGGGCACTGCCGGTAAAAATTTTCATGCATATCCAGTTCAGCTTTTCGCTTAGCCTTATCCGTTAAATCGAAAGTTGCCGGTGTCCACACCCAGTAATCCATATCATATTTCCGGCATATTTCACTGAGCCGGATATTCATTTCGGCAGCCGGTATGGTAAAGAGCGGGCTGGGGGTTTCATCTTCGTGGAAAGGAATGCCTTCAACCGCATTGCTTCCAAAAATGGCCAGCTCGCGGATGTACTGGTCATACTGCGCTACCGTCCATGCATCGTAAGAGTTGGCGGTGGTACGGTATCCCAACTGGTGGCCGCGAATAGGGTATGCAGGTGATGAAGCAATATCTGTTTTTTCATTAAGCTGTAGTTTGTTACGCGCCATATCAAGATTCCGCAACAGCCATCCCGCCCCAAACAATATACCCCGGTCATCTGCACCAATGATCCATACCACGGCGCCATTGCCGGTAACACCGGTCACTATGCGAAATCCTTCCTTTTTGTATTCGGCGCCGTTCTTATCCCGGCTTACGGGAATGGCAGCGCCCATCAGTTGCTCATCGGCAGACAATACCAAAGCAATAGCAGGTGTTCCCTTTTTGGGCCAGTTGGCGGTAGTTTTAAGCGCCATTCCGGTACGTTTGGCGATCTCTTCCGAAAGCACCTGCGAAGCAGTTGCCCGCATGCCGGGCGAAACGGATGGGGACGTGATAATAGCTGCATTTTTCAACTGTATGGGTTGCGCGGCTGATGAAAAGGCAAAGACCAGCGGCAATATAATAACACAAAAGCCTTTTGTGAAAAACCTGTATATGGGCATATAAGCGTGTTGAAGCATATCCCAGAGAGAAAGGAGAAAGGCGAATATACTCAAAACAGGCAGATGGCTT
>CAYVEI010000315.1:0-4190 GCA_964450515.1 uncultured Terrimonas sp.
GTATATATTTCTAACCGGCAGCCCATATTAAACACCTGGTACATTTCACGCGCAGGTGCATTGCCCGCCTTTTGAATAATGTTAAAAATAACAGGGGGAGTAAAAAGGTTATCTTTTACAATCCTTACCTTTTCCGGTACATATTTCAGGCATTTGGTTTGCCCGCCGCCGCTGCAGTGTATTAAACCATGTATGGCTTCAAAATTTTCTTCCAGCAGGGTCTTCAATACAGGAGCGAAGGTACGTGTAGGCGACAGCAATAGTTTCCCAATCGTCATTTCCCTCCCGTTAACACTAAGCTTATCTGTCATTTTATGCGCTCCAATATATACTACATCATCGCTCAGCGAAGGCTCAAAGGTTTCAGGATATTTTTCAGCGTAATATTTACTCAGCACATCATGCCTGGCGCTGGTAAGCCCGTTGCTGCCCAACCCGCTGTTGTATTCGTTTTCATACGCACAGGTACCATAGCCCGCCAGGCCTACAATTACATCGCCTGGCTGTATCCCTTGCCTGCCGGCAGGCAGGTTTTCATTGGTGATCAGCTTTTTCTTTGGCCACCGCGAAGTCATGGTGCCATTTACCGCGATGGTTCTCACTACATCACCCACATCGGCTGTTTCACCGCCTAAGTAATGGATATGTATGCCATAGGCAGCTATCTCCTCAAAAAACTCCTGTGATCCGCTGATCACCTGTTCCAGCACTTCTCCCGGAATTCGTTTTTTATTGCGGTCAATAGTGGAATTGAATACTAAGTTATCATAAACGCCCACGCAAAGCAAATCATCAAGGTTCATTACAATAGCATCCTGCGCAATACCCTTCCACACCGAAATATCACCGGTTTCCTTCCAGTACAAATAAGCCAGTATGCTTTTGGTTCCCGCTCCGTCGGCATGCATGATGTTTACATAATCTTCGGCCCCGCCTAAGAAATCGGGATATATTTTACAAAACGCTTTGGGAAACAACCCGGCGTCTAAATTCCTTACCGCGGCATGCACTTCTTCTTTTTGCGCCGAAACGCCTCTTTCGTTATATAAACTCATGATATTTTTTTAAACCGCTGCAAAAGTAAATATTCGCGGTTCAATTATCAATTATCTATTAGTTTTGCAACCCGGAAACCATATACCGCAGCTTTTACTGCGGCAGGAATAAATATATCAGGCAGCTTTTACCAAATTACCATTTACCCTGCAAATACATCATAACATAGCGCAACTTCCCGTTTTTAATAATGCTGTAGTTACCATTGGCACTTTTGATGGTGTACACAGCGGGCATAAACATATCCTCAGCCAGCTAAAAGCGGAAGCTCAAAAAATACAGGGGGAAGCGGTTATTATTACCTTTCACCCGCATCCCCGTAAAATTGTTAGTCATACCCATGAAGTACAGCTTTTAAACACCTTAGAAGAAAAAATTGAATTGTTATCGAATGAAGGAATTGATCACCTCGTAGTCATTCCCTTTGATGAAGCATTTGCAGAGCAAAATGCTGAAGCATATATCAGGGATTTTTTAGTAAAAAGAATCCATCCGCATACCATCATCATTGGTTATGACCACCGCTTTGGTAAGGACCGTGCCGGCGACTACCTGATGCTGGAGCAATATGGCGAGACATTAGGATTTGAGGTGAAAGAAATTTCTGAAAAAGTGCTGAACGAAGTGACGGTAAGCTCCACCCGTATCCGGAAGGCATTGCTGGAGGGAGATATTGAATCGGCAAATACCCTGCTCGGATACAATTATTTTTTTGAAGGAAAAGTAATTGAAGGCAATCAATTAGGACGTACCATAGGTTACCCTACAGCCAACTTAACTATAGAAAATCATGAAAAGCTCATTCCGGGCAATGGTGTATACGCGGTGAAAATTAAAACCGGGGAGGCCTGCTTTAAAGGCATGATGAACATTGGCTTTCGCCCTACTGTTGACGGCAGCAGGTTAGCCGTTGAGGTAAATATATTCGACTTTAACCGTAATATTTATCATACGGCCATACGGGTATACGTAAAATATTTTTTAAGGAGCGAACAAAAATTTAACGGGCTGGATGCTTTGAAAGCCCAACTGGCGCAGGACAAAGCAATGGCAATTCAAAAGTTAATCCGATGACTTCAACTAGGCCGCATTCGCCGTAATATATTTTACAAGCGATCTTTTGGCAACAGGCAATAAGGTTTCTTCTAACGGAAAGCTCAAACCGGTTTCAATGCAATACACTGCCGGATTGGGCAAATCCTTCCTGCTGCGGATAAGCTCCGTTTTTATATGCTCGAAGGTATGAACGATGTTTCTTTTCCATTGTGCAATAAAGGAGGTTTTGATACTGCGGTATTTCTCATCATGCTTTTCAAAAATGCTCAGCCGGTACTGGTATACATAGGTTTGATGATGAGAGCCATTGCACAGAAAAAAATATCCTTCCCTGTTCTCCAGCGGAATGATCCCTACCGGTGCGATACTGAGCTTGTCTTCCACAAATTCGTATATCTCAGCGCCGCTTTTAATGGTGGAGTTCATCCGGTTAACGGCATACGCTATAATATCTTCCAGCTCTTTCATCATTTCATCATCTTCCACAATTTTTTCATACAGCAATTGCAGCTTATCCATATTTACCCCGGTAAACCGTTTGGGAAACTGCTCCTGCAGCATTTCCTTATTGTGTTTAAAATGCAGGATATTATTGTGATGAAAAATGATATCGGATAACTGCGGGTAAAGCTTGTTTTGCGTAAACTCTTTATGGATCTCCTGCAGGTAGGCAAGCAGGGTATATTTTTTTAATTCAAAATCAATGTAGCCTTCCGCGAACCAGGTTTGGGATAAAGTCTTCATAATTGTATGGGTTAGTTTACCGAATATAAGAAAAATGTAAAAACCTTCCAATCAACTATAAGTAAAAAGACCAGCCTGAAGTGGTGTATTTATTTGGTTAAGCCACTGCTTTAACCTTCCTGTAACTGTTCCTGTCCTTTACCTTATGGTAACGGTTTTATTGCCACGCTTATTTTAAAAGAGGAGAAAATATAACGAAGGAAGCCACCTGGCCATGTTTTGTGCTGAGAACCTTGGAACCTGAGACCTGCAACTCAAAAGCTCCTGTTCACATCAAAATTTTCCATTTCATTGGCTACGGCTGTAAGAAATGTAGCGCCAAGCGACCCGTCTACTATCCGGTGATCGTAAGAAAGCGAGAGGTACATCATATGCCGGATGGCAATACTGTCGCCCTGCCTGGTTTCTACTACTACCGGGCGTTTTTTGATGGCGCCAATCGCTAAAATAGCCACCTGCGGCTGGTTGATGATGGGGGTACCCATTAAACTGCCAAAGGTTCCCACGTTGGTTACTGTAAAAGTTCCGTTTTGGGTATCGTCGGGGCGAAGCCGGTTGTTCCTGGCGGCATCGGCCAGGCGGTTTACTTTTTTAGCGAGGCCGGTAAGGTTCAGCATATCTGCCTCCTGTATAACCGGCACAATAAGATTACCGTTAGGCAAAGCGGTTGCCATGCTGATATTGATATCTTTTCGTACAATTATTTTATCGCCTTCAACACTGGCATTGAGCCAGGGATATTTCTTAATACATTTAATAATGGCTTCAATAAACAAAGGTGTAAAAGTAAGCTTCTCTCCTTCCTGCTTTTCAAAGCCGGCTTTTACCTTTTCGCGCCACAGCACCATGCCGGTTACATCGCATTCCGTAAAGCTGGTTACATGCGCGCTGGTACGCTGGCTCTCCACCATATGGCTTGCAATAAGCCTGCGCATCCGGTCCATCTCAATTACTTCTACATTACCGCTATACTCCGGTTGTGGCGTATCTTCTGCCTTTTCAGGCACAACAGGCTGCACAACACCTTCGGCCGCCGGCTCCGCAATGGCAGTGCTTTGCGGCTGTGCAATGGTTTCCGTTACACCAATAACACCCGATTTAGCGGCAATCCATTGCAGGATATCTTTTTTGGTAACACGCCCCTCATTGCCTGTGCCGGGTATTTGCTCAAGATCCGACAGACTTATCCCTTCATTGGCTGCAATATTTAAAACAAGGGGAGAATAGAACCGGGCGCTTCCTGTTTTAGGCAGTAAGGTTATATGCGATGATGGCTGGTAAGGTATTTCTTTTATCTCTTCTTCCGGTGATGTTTCTGTTTCAGGAGCAATTGC
>CAYVEI010000316.1:0-4180 GCA_964450515.1 uncultured Terrimonas sp.
ACATGCAGAAGGGATATTATAAACAGTTGTTTCATTCTTAAAAATATTATCGTGCGAAGATGTGGTATTTTAGCAACCGGACATATTTTAACGCTGCATCCAATAGCGATGCCGCGTGTTACGTTATGAAAGTAAAAAACGTTTGCAGGTATAATATAAAATGCAGGTTGAAAAATGATTATCATGAAGCGTGAGAAAAAAATGCCTCTTACTGTATTATCGGCATTTGCAGTGGTTATCCTTTTCTCTGCGGCCTGCCGCGATCATCAGGAAGCAGGAAACCGGCAGGTATTCGAAAATTTTAAATTCAGGAAGATCCAGCAATATATTGAAGACAGCGTGCTTTATTTCAGGGCGGTTGATTCCCTTTATGCTGATCTGCCTTATGCCAAACGGCTGTATGAAATCTATGGCGTAAAAAGAGGGTACTACTATACGCAAAAAAGGGATTATACCAGGGCTTTAATGTATTCAGACAGTATGCTGCTTATCGTTAAGCAGCTCAAACGTGAAAAAGGGTACCTGCACTGGTATTCCACGGCTTTATCGTATAAAGCCGACGACCTGCACGCGCTTAAACGCTACGATGAGGCCTTTGGCTTCTATTTCCTGGCACGGGAAGCCATTTTAAAAACGGGCGACATATGCCAGCGCACCAATTCCACTACCAGCCTGGGCAAAATTGCATATAAGCGTAAACGTTATGATGAGGCGGCCATGTTCTTTAAAGAAGCTTATATACAAAGAACAGATTGTAACCGTAACAGTGATCCCAACAAAGAGCACACCCTTTTTGCCAACCAGCAGGCAGACCTCGACAATATTGGCATATGCTACAGCAGGCTGAATATGCACGACAGCGCCATATATTATTTCGATAGTGCGCTGCGCTATGTCCAATATAATGCACACAAAGCATTCCGCTACAACGCTCAAAATCAAAAGATCCTTGATACTGTTCTTATTGAGGCGGCCACAGCAGTTATTTATGGCAACCTGGCAAAAGATTTAATGGAAACAGGGAATGACTCCGCTGCTGAACGCTTGCTGAAAGAAAGTATTCGCATCAATAGCTTGCCCCGCCGCGCGGTTGAAGATGTGCCCTGGTCGCTTGCCAAACTGGCTGACCTTTACATCCGGCAAAAGCGGCTGCATGAGGCGGAAGCCGCATTGCTTGCCCTGAAAGGGGGACTGGATAGTTTTCCCAACCCGGAAATCATGGGAAGATGGAATCTGATGCAATCGCGGGTAGCTGAAGAAAATAATGATTTCCGTAAAGCAAACAGCTATCTCACCCGCTATATGAAAATCAGTGATTCTATAGAAATCGCGGAAAGAGGCGTGCTGTCTCCTGATATTAATAAAGAATTGAACTATTTGAAAAGCGAATATGAGCTGGATGCTTTGCAAAAAGAAGATGATCTCAAAACCATATATCTTATTGTTACGGCAATAGGCGCAGCCATGGCTGTGCTGGTAATGCTGCTCATCTGGCGGAATAACCGCCAGTCGAAAAAACATATCGCAGTGCTTGCTAAGCTCAATACGAAGATATCCAACAAGAATGCTCATTTGGAAAAAGCATTTTCTGCATTGGAAAACAGCCATGCCGAAAACAGCAGGATGATGAAAGTGGTAGCTCACGATTTGCGCAATCCGGTTGGGGGTATAGCAGGCATGAGTGATTTTTTACTGAAAGATGATAATTACCTGCCCGGCCAGCGCAAAATGCTGGAAATGATCAGCAAAACGAGTCATCATGCGGTTCAGTTGATAGAAGAACTGTTGCATGCCAATCATCCGCAGCACCATGTTAATAAAAAGGCTGTGGATTTAGCGGTGCTCGTTTCTTACTGTGCAGAGATGCTTACAGGCAAGGCAAAAGAGAAAGGCCAGACCATAAAATTACAAACGCTTTCCTGTACCGTGCAGGGAGACCGGGAGAAGCTCTGGCGTGTTTTTAGTAACCTGATCGGGAACGCAATAAAGTTTGGCCCCGAAAATGCGGGTATTGACATTGATTTCACTATTGATAATGCTGTTGTAACCGTGGCGGTAAAAGACAGGGGTATCGGCATCCCGGAAAACCTGAAAGAAAAAATATTCCGGATGACAGACGATTCTAAAAGAGAGGGCACCTCAGGGGAACCTTCCTATGGATTGGGACTTGCCATATGCAGGCAAATTATGGATGCGCACGAAGGCAAATTGTGGTTTGAGAACCGCAAGGGTGGGGGTACTGTTTTTTATGTTTCTTTTTCCTGTGCCGCTTCACCGGGCTAACTCACTGCGATAACAGGTGAACAGGAGATCGTGGGAAGTAGTGGCGGCATTAATAAAATATATCAATGTTTTTTAACAGCCCTCAGCAGCCTTAGCTTCTCCGGTGCACTGCTTGTCTTTTTGCGAAACCTGTTCACGGTATAAAAAACAATTTGTTAACCATGCAATAATTTATCAACATTGCTTTGATTACTCATTTCTATTTTTTAATATTACTGTCCCTCCCTGAGCAAGGTCCTATGTTCCGCCTCCTCCGTTCCTTTTTTAAAATTCAACTTCCGCAACAATTTTAGTAAAGACAAATTTGCCGGGTTTTGCATATAATATCCCCGTTTGTCTGAGCGCATTTTTTCATTGATTAAATCATTTTTGATGACGCAAGCGCAATTATCCGCTATGCTGGAAAGCATAACCGGGCATCTCACTGTGAAAGAAAAAGACCAGGAAAAACAATTGCAGGAGGCCAGGGAAAAGATAGCGGCTTCACTGGTTGGCCAAAAAATTGAAGATACGGGAACAGAACGCCTTTTTGCCAATTCCAATTTATACAGCCGCGACAATATCAGCGTTTCTGCGCTCAGCAATATTAACGACATTACTGCAGGAGTGCTGGGCAGAGCAACTGCGCCGGAAAAAGTATCCGGAGAGCATATTTTTGTACGCAGCGTGCCTGTATTGAATGCCGCGGTAGCCGGCAGCGTGCCCGACTGGGCAGCGGGAGCCAGTCCTGCCGAAACTTTTGGGCCCTTTTTAAACAATGAGGGGCGGGAAATATGGATAGATGTTTATCGCTATGAAAAATTAATTACACTGTATTTAGGTGCGCAGCCGGTATTGTTATTTAAGGCCGCCTTCCGGCAGGGAAGAGTGCTGTTTCCCGGTGGCCTGCCTGCAGAACTTGCTACCACTTATACAATAGTAGCAGGAAGCTTTTGGATAAATGCCAAATTGCTTTCTGCTGCAGCGCCTGCAGACCGGTTCATCGGCGTAACGGTTAAGGAAGGCAGCATAAAGCTGAGCCTTGCGCCCACTATACAAAATAACCAGATCACATTAAATCCTGCCGTTAACATACAGGTGTCGCTTAAACTGGCGCAACATACAGATGAAGGTGCGGCGGAAACATCGCCTTACGGAAAAGATGCACGGGAAGCCACTTATCAGTTACCGGAAATATGGGAATTTGCATGGCAGAACAACAAATGCAACATAACCCAGGTGGGTCCGGCAACATGTAAAATATACGGTCAGTCTTTTGCATTCAGCTTCACACCAGCCCCCAATGTATCACCGGTATATAATAACAACCAGGTATTGATACCATGGAAGGCTGATGTGGATGAATTTGCGATCACACAATACAAAAGCCCGTGGACCAATCTTTCCGGCAAAGCTCCTGTTAAAAAAGCGTATTGGGCTTTTGCTGCAACCGCATTAAATATTAGCAATCCTGTGCAGGCAGCGGGCAACGGGGCGGCATTGTTGCAATGTGGTGAAGGGTGGCGTATGGTTTGGAACGGATTGCAAAATGAAGACATAAGATTGAAACAACCTGCAATTTCAGGTAAGCCCGGAGAAATAGCTGTCACCGATATGGAGGCAGATGCACTCGGCGCTTCACATCACCTGGAGTTGTGGAAAGATGAGCAAAACGCACATGGTACTACCGCGGATATGCTATTCTTGGAAAAGGCGCCTTTGCTTTTTATTGTAAACAGCAAGAACGCGCAGGAGCTGTTAATTACAAGCTCTGCCGCCACTATTTACGCCGACCGCCCGGTAAAAGTGAACGGGGAACCTTTTCCCGTGCAGTCGTCGTCCTGCACCATGATGCTGAGCGCGGGAAAAACCGGCAGAAGAATAATGCTGATGGAAGAAGATATGCAGGCCGGCCAGG
>CAYVEI010000317.1:0-4139 GCA_964450515.1 uncultured Terrimonas sp.
CCGGATGCCATGTTATTGGCCATAGACTATGCAATAAGATTGGCCTCAAATAAAAAAGAGCAATAAATGATCGCTGTAATTGCTGATGATTTTACAGGCGCCGCGGAAATCGGAGGAATAGGTATTCGTTTTCAGATGAAAGTTGAAATAGTAACCCGGGTTAGCATTGAACCTGATACCGATTTACTGATCATTGTTACGGATACCCGGTCAAAGTCCGCGGAAGAGGCTATCAATGACATTTACCTTATTACTTCCCAGTTGATGAAATTAAACCCGGAACTGATTTATAAAAAAATAGATTCGGTATTAAGGGGACATATTATAGCGGAATTATTGGCTCAAATGAAGATTATGGGAAAGCAAAGAGCCCTCGCCATCCCCGCTAACCCGCATTTGGGAAGGGTCATAAAGGACGGTATGTACTATTTAAAGGATGTGAGATTGCATGAAACGGGCTTTAGGAGTGATCCGGAATTTGTAATGTCAAATTCGGACAGGATACACTCTTCTGATGTAATAGATATTTTGAGATATAACAATAGTGCTGATTTAGAGCACTTTAATATTATAGTGGCAAAAACAGATGTTCCGTTTCCGGATAAAGGGATTATAATCGGTGAAGCGCTGAGCTCAGATGACTTACGGCTGTGGGCCAAAAGGGTGGATGACCATACCTTAATAGCAGGCGCCTCAAGTTTCTTCCTAGCTTTATTGGAACATCTGCAATATCCCCATCGGGAAGGGGCTTTTGAAAAACCAATAGCGTATTCCGATGGGAACATGCTTTTAGTTTGCGGGAGCTCCTTTTCAAAAAGCAAGAAAATGGTAGCAAAAGTATTGGCTGACGGCGCGCCAGTGAGCCTCATGCCATCAGCATTATTACATGCTGACGGAGCGCTCCTGTCCGGTCTGCAGGATCAATGGGCGTTGGATATTATTTCACTGTTCGCCACGCATAATCATGTTATCGTTGCTGCCGATCCGGAGGCTATTTATCCTGCGAAGGAACTGGGCCGGGACATAAGTAAGCATATAGCTAAAGTGGTGGGAGAAGTGATGAAGCGGCTACCTGTTCAGGAATTGATGCTGGAGGGTGGATCAACTGCTTCTTCCATATTAAATGAGATGCATTTGGAAAAGCTTTATCCTCAGCAGGAACTTGCAGATGGAGTGATAAGAACAAGCGTACCCGGAAATACGGCATTACATATTACATTCAAACCGGGTAGTTACCGGTGGCCGGAATCAATCTGGAATTCAAACCTTAGAAAATAAATATATGGAGCATAACGCTATACATCTTATTGATTATATTATCATTATTGTTTCAGTGCTCTCTTCCATTGCGGTAGGCGTTTACTTTTATAAGAGACAGCATTCCACCGGCAGTTTTTTTAAGGCCAGCGGAAAATTTCCTTCCTGGGCTATCGGAATTTCTATTTTAGCGACCCTGGTAAGCAGCATAACTTTTTTAGCTTACCCGGGAGCGGGGTATTCCTCCAATTGGATTCTTTTGCTACAGGGTCTTATGGTTCCGTTGGTATTGTTCACAACGATCTGGTTTATTGTTCCTTTATACAGGAAGGTAATCGGGTTAAGCGTATATGAATACTTTGAGAA
Source organism: uncultured Terrimonas sp. (assembly GCA_964450515.1). GTDB lineage: Bacteria > Bacteroidota > Bacteroidia > Chitinophagales > Chitinophagaceae > Agriterribacter. The sequence goes on from CAYVEI010000317.1 coordinate 1,624, forward strand.
GCGGTTTGGGTATTTTGCCAGGTTTTATGGCTCATTCGGTTTCGTTCTGAACAGTTTCTCCGGCATGGCAACTACACTGTTCCTGTTGGCGCTGGCTGTATCTTCAATGATGGGCATATCTACTTTTTTAGTGCTTTGGATCATTGGCAGCACCATTATTATTATTACGCTTTTAGGAGGAATGGAAGGGGTTATCTGGTTAGATGTTATCCAGGGGCTCCTGTTAATAGCAGGTGGACTGGTATGCCTCGTAATGCTGATATTCAGTATACAGGGCGGACTACCTGAGATTTGGTCCGTTGCCAAAGCGAATGACAGGGTAGGATTCGGTCCGTATGATATTGACTTTACCCGTTTGACCTTTATTGTAATGGCGATCAATGGTATATTTTATGCCATTCAGAAATATGCTACTGATCAAACGATTGTACAAAGATACCTGTCGGCCAGCTCAAACCGGTCTGCCATTAAAGCTACTTTAATGGGCGCATTGCTCACTGTGCCGGTATGGATCATATTTATGTTTATCGGAACTGTTTTATTTGTTTATTATCATAAGAATCCGGGAGAGCTGCCTGGGAATACGAGACCCGACGGGGTTTTCCCCCATTTTATTATGAGTAAATTTCCTCCGGGGATTGTAGGGCTGGTTATCTCTGCCTTACTTGCCTCTGCGATTGCGTCAACCGTTGCTGCCCTGAATTCTTTGGTTGCAGTAGGATTGGAAGACTATTACAAGCGGTGGCGACCCAACAGAACGGATAAGCACTATTTTAGCACCAGCAAAATATTAGTGGTGTTATGTGGGTTGTTGGCCGTATGTATGAGCTCCTTATATCTTTTGGCAGGTAATGAAGGTGTGCTTGGAATTGTATTTGTTCTGTATGCCATCTTTTCGGGCGGTATTGCCGGTATATTCCTTCTGGGGTTCTTCGTTCCATGGGCCAACAAAGGAGGCCTGAACGTGGCGATACTGGTTTGCGTATTATTCACGGGGTATGCAATTTTAACTTCAACTACAATCGGATCGGGAACCGGCGGGCGGATTATTGTAGATATGGGCGATCTTAATTTTACCCATCACAAGCTCATGCTGGGCGTATATACACATTTGATCATTCTGGGGGTAGGCAGTGTTGCCAGTTATTTTTTCCCAAAAAAAGAAGTTGACAAAAATCTGATATTCGCCGGCTGGGGAGATGCTAAAAGACAGGGTAAACTTAAAATAAAAGAACTGTAATACTAAGAATGAACTCCCCCATTTTTTATGAGTGCATTCCAAATTAACCGAGCTGCGTGGCAGCAAAAACAAATGCTTATACAACCATCTGAAAATCAAAGAGAGGAAGATGGTGTATATATAATTGTCGCCGGCTGGTGGAGACACCAGCCGGGGCAGCCCGCCGTGGGCGGTGTCTTCACCGCCCACATGAAGCAAAGCAATGCGACAATTTGAATTGCACCCTTTTTTTATTTAAATAAGATTCGATCATGATTAAAAGTGTTTTTATTTTCATCCTTGCCACAAACTTTCTTTTTGCAAATAACTGTATTGGTCAGTCCCATAAGCTCCCGGGCGGTATTGAGCATGTTATTGTGATTGGTATTGACGGGCTGAGCCCCGATGGCGTTCTTCATGCCAAAGATCCAGTAATGAAGCGCATGATTTCCAATGGAGCTGTAAAACGCAAAGTACGTACGGTGCTTCCGAGTGATAGCAGTCCCAACTGGGCATCTATGATATCAGGAGCAGGTCCGGAACAGCATGGCGTTAGAGACAATGACTGGGAGAGGGATAAGCATTCCCTGCCGCCGGTGGTATCAGGGCAGGAGGGTATTTTCCCAACCATCTTTGGAGTGATTCACAGCGCCAGGCCTGGTGCGGAAATAGGTGCCGTATATAACTGGAGTGGATTTGGTCGTCTTTTTGAAAAAAATGCAGTAAACTACGATACTACTTTTTCCAGCGCAGATACTACCGTTGCCTGTTTTGTCAGGTACTTATCGGAGAAAAAACCGTTGTTCTCCTTTGTTCATATGGACCATGTGGATCATGCAGGACATGAATTCGGGCACGGTTCTGATGCGTATTATCAGGCCATATCCAATGCCGATTCCCTGATAGGAAAAATATTGAATGCCGTTGAAAAGTCCGGTATGGCGGGGAATACGCTGATAATAGTTACTGCCGATCATGGTGGAAAAGGTCGCGGGCATGGTGGCGCCACACCCCGGGAGGCGGAGATCACAACGATCTACTATGGTAAAGGAGTTAAAAAAGGATATGAGATCAGGCAGCCGGTGTATACTTATGACCTGGCAGCAACGATCGCGTTTTGCTTTGGCATTACGCCCCCTTACGCATGGATTGGGCGACCAACGAAAAGCGCTTTCGAAGGATTTGCAGAGCCGGCGAATGGATGGTAACAGGAAATCCCTTGTCCTTTGTTTTGCCCGGATTTGTTATAATGTAAACGCTTTCATGATAAAAGTTCGTTTTCTCGCCAGGGGCCTAT
>CAYVEI010000318.1:0-4092 GCA_964450515.1 uncultured Terrimonas sp.
TCTTCCGGGACTTTGTCCCGGGATAAAAAATTTCCCTAATTCATCTTCAGCACCTTTTGTGTTACCGTTTTGTCGGTATAAACTAACTGCACAATATAAATACCCGAAGCCATATAGCTGAGGTTAACAGGAATGTAATTAGGTGCGGCGGAAGAAGTATAGTGCCGTTTCCATACCAACTGCCCGGTGCTGCTGTAAACCGCTACACCTTTTAATGCGGCGGAAGAAGGAAAATGCTGTATGGCTAACAGGCCGGTAGTGGGGTTGGGCGCAATAAGGTACCCGCTCTCTTTTAAATGCTGCGGCAGGGTGCGGGTATAAATATTAATGTCGTCTATATACACATTATTGCCATAGCCGTTAATGTTGCGAAACTGCACAACAATTTGATCATACCTGCCCTTTACCAAAGCGCTGATGTCAATGGTATCCGCCACCCATTCATCAGCAGTGGGAATATATGCAGCGGTCATAAAGTCGGCACGCGTTTTTAAATCAGCTCCTCCTTTTTTATAAACAGACGTATAGGTTTGCCCGCAATCGGTGGAAAACAACACTTCCAGCGTATCGGAATTCATGCTGCTGTATTGCGCGGCTGCCCGCCAGAACGTTATTTTAACCGAATCGGCGGTAAGCGGTATCGTAAGCTGCGGCGTAACCAGCATGGTATGTTTACCGAATAGCTGGTAATTATAGTTATCGAATTTTACAGATGCAGCGCCCGAATGGGCCGCATTAGTTACCCGCACCGGGTTATACGCCACTACATCGCTGTTATTGGCTATTCCCCAGCCCTGCGGCGGAAAAGTGGATTCGAACCCCTGTGCCAGTGGTTCTCCGGCATTACCTGTAACGGAGAATACCATGGTTGCCGTATCGTTTGCAGGCTGCATATCGGCGCTTCCGTTGGGAAGCGTGGTATAGAGCTTAACGGAGTGATGCCCCGGAGCCACGGCAATGGCGTTACCCGATATGGTTGTTTCCTGCAAAGAAGGAAGATTAAGCGTAAGATTGGTAACAACAGGTTCCGCACCATCTACAACTACATTGAGCCTTATACTGGTTAAAGATGAAGCGCCGAGGTTACTGATACGCAATTGGGGGATAATGCCGGTACCGCAATATACAACCGCATTTGAAGGCGATAATACAGCCAGCGCCTTTACATCATTATTATGCAACACAGGCGGCACACAACCATTGGAAGTCATCAGTTGCATCCGGTCGGAAAAAGTGCTCAGCGCTGTTTCCATACGGTCGGCCTGCCCGGTGGTAAACAGGCACATGGTGGCATCATCCGTATAATCCATAAAATTCATGAACATAATACCGGGTGCGGTATTGGTGCAGGCATCGGTTTGTGGAAACAACGGCGCGCCATACGTGCACGTGCTTTGGTTAGGTGTATCATCCACAAAATCTGAATCAGCACAGGACGACTGGCATTCATTAGCGCCCCAGATATGCGAAAGATTAAAGAAATGGCCGATTTCATGTGTGGCGGTACGGCCTTTATTAAATGGTGCCGCTGCCGACCCAATGGTTCCAAAAGCATGGTAGGCCGTTACCAGCCCTACATCCGATGCCGCCAGCCCCGGCAGGCCGGGCATAAAGGAATAACCCAGGTCGTTGTCTCCCATTTTACATACCCATATATTCAGGTACCTGTTTATATCCCAGGCATCTACCCCACCCTTTGAAGCATATTTAACGGGATCGTTATCGCCGGGAATGGATACGGTAGCAGAAGTTTTTCGGGTAATACCGCCGGAAGGTTCATTGGAAGGGCTGCGCTGCGCAAGACAAAAGCGAATATTGCCTTTACCGAATAATGATTTAAAGGCGGCAGGGATCTTCACAGAATCTGCATTCTCACCTGCATAATCGGCATTCAATACCTCTATCTGGCTCTGCACCTGCTCATCGGTTACCAAAGCGGGATTATCCATTACAATATGTACCACCACGGGAATAGTAACAATGGCGTTTAAACGCTGCTGAACCGGCAATGCCTTTTTCGCGCGTCTTACCGCTTCATATTTTTGCTGAAAATCCAGTTGCGTTTTTTCAAAGGCTACCTTGTCGCGCGGATATTTTTGAAAATACCGCTCCATTACACTACCCGTTACACAACGTACGGGCGCAAGCTGCTGCTGTTGCGCAAAACCTTTAATGGCCATGTAAAAACACAGACCTGCTATAATAAAACCTGACCTGAAAACTGCCTTCACAAAAGAATAGTTTAAGAATACATTATCCAAATGTATAGCAAGTGATGATAATAAAATTACTTTCCTCCATTTTGCACTATTTAAGCCGTAAAACCGCTTACAACACTGTTCAACTATACGTATCCCCTCATCATTTCGTTTGAAAAACCTGGCAAAATATACAGACAGCGTTCTTTTATCGCTAAAATAGCATTCCCGCTATACAACCGCACATGAGGCAGGCAATGGTTCCGCCGATTAATGCTTTTACGCCAAGCTCCGTAAGGTTTTTGCGCTGGTTAGGCGCCAGTTGACTGATCCCCCCGATCTGTATGCCTATAGACGCGAAATTAGCGAAGCCACAAAGCGCGTAAGTGGCTATGAGCAGCGATTGGGGACTGGAGATGAGGTTGCTTTCCTTCATTCCGGCAAGCGATACATAGGCATAAAACTCATTGAGTATTGTTTTTTCGCCCAGCAGTTGTCCGATAGCTACCATATCTGCCTGCGCAACGCCTATCAGCCAGGCCACCGGGGCAAAAATATACCCGAGCAGCATATTCAGTGAAAGGGTTTCATACCTGCCTTCTGTTACTGATTTAATTTGCCCGTTAAGATGGGTAATATCTCCCACCCAGCCCAGTAATGCATTTGCCACCCACATCATGGCCGTAAAAACAATAAGCATAGCGCCTACATTTACCGCCAGCTTTAACCCGTCTGTTGTGCCCAGCGACAGCGCGTCTAAGAAATTATCGCCTAACTTTTCTTTGGGTATGGTAAGATCTTTTACAATGAGGCTGTGAGCAGGCTGAGGAAAAATGATCTTGGAGCAAACGATGGCCGCGGGAGCGCTCATAATAGACTGGCTGAGCATGTGCAACGCGAAGTATTGCTGCTGCGCTTCATCTCCCCCTCCCAGAAATCCTACATAGGCCGCTAATACGCTGCCGGCAGTATTAGCCATCCCTCCTATCATAATACACAGCATTTCACTGCGCGTCATTTTTTCGAGGTAAGGACGGATCATCAGCGGAGCCTCTGTTTGTCCTAAAAAAATATTTGCTGCGGTAGACAAACTCTCTGCACCGGAGATATTCAGTTTGTTTAGCAGGTAGGCAAATACATACACCATTTTTTGCAGGATGCCAAAGTAATACAATACCGATGAGAGCGCCGCGAAAAAAATGATATTGGGTAAAACCTGCACGGCAAATATATACGCCCAGGATTGCTTATCATCTGCCAGGCTGCCAAATAAAAACTCCGTGCCCTTATGGCTCAGGTTGATGAGCGCCACAAATGCCGAAGAAACCTGCTCCAGCATGATCTTAAAAATATCAGGATTGCAAATCTTGCCGTAAATAGAAATAGTGAGTATTGCCAGCGAACACAGTACAGACCATTTCAGCATTTCAACGCTGCGCGAAGCAAGCCATTTAATGATAAAACCGAGCAAGATAATACTGAGTAAAACGGTAATGCCGCTATTACTAAATACAGCGCTCCTGATGATCCCAAAAAAGAAAAGGCACTGCCATGCTACAGCGAGCAATACGCTTATAGTATCAGCATTAAACTTTGTATCATTCCGCCCGGCTTTTATAATCCTCTTAACGATAATATAAGCGAGGATAACACCGAAAAATACCCAAAAAACAGGCTGACCGGCAATCTTTGTATTGAGCACGCCCATGGCAAACATCAACTGGGCAAAAACACCCATGCCCACCAGCTTCCAGTTAATGGCTTTTTTGTTATTACTGAGCAGATAACAAACGAGCAGGAGGAAAACCATTCCTATTGTTCCCCTGCCGATGTTTTCGAGATGTGATGACATAAAGCCGTTTTGGTGCTGACAATATTATACGGCAATATACAA
>CAYVEI010000319.1:0-4030 GCA_964450515.1 uncultured Terrimonas sp.
TTCTGTGTTTAATGTGGTTTATCTTTTGTCTTCGAATTTCACGAAACTGGTATTAATAGCGATTGTTATCGCTATTCCGCTTTCGTGGTTTGTTATTAATAAATGGTTAGACGGTTTTGCATACAGAACAGATGTAAGCTGGATAATTTTCTTCAGTGCATCATTGCTTTCATTATTGCTTGCCTGGTTTACCATAAGTTACAAATCTATCAAAGTAGCATCTGTGAGCCCTGCAAAATCGCTCCACAAGGAGTAATGTGGAAATCAGCAATCAATAAATCACACATCACAAATACACCTTATGTTCAAAAATTATTTCAAAATTGCCTGGCGGAATATTGGTAAGAACAAAACTTTTTCCTTTATTAACATAATTGGACTTACCCTTGGGTTAAGTACTTTTTTATTAATCTATACTGTTGTTTTTGATGAGCTGTCATACGATCGCTTCTGGGAAAAAAGTAAAGAACTGTATAAAGCCAATCAAATCATTACTATTAATGATGTAGAGACCAAAATACCTTATACTCCTGTAGCATTAGGCACAGAGCTAAAAGAAAGATTTCCCGAAGTACAGGCTTTTTCCATAGTGGATCCGGGACATCTGTATATTCAACCGGAAACCCAGGTTGAACAAGCTTTTTCAATAGAAACACTCAGTGTTGATACTTCTTTTTTAACCATGTTTGATATAAAAGGAATTGGTGGACAGCCAGTCTCTTTTATATTCGGTACTCAAAATTTAGTAATAACCGAAGCACTCAGAAATAAATATTTCAGGAATGAAAATCCTGTCGGCAAGACCATAAATGATGTTTCTTCTTCATCCGGCGAACCTGCTCCCTATCTTATTACGGCTGTCATTAATGATATTCCTCAAAATACGCATTTAAGAACTGAAGCGCTGGTGATTAAGGCCCCCAAGCCGGCATACCTTGTAAAAGGAAAAGGATTTGCTGCCGGAACAGTATATTATCAGTTAAAAGAAGGAACGAATGTCTCAATGTTTTCCGAAAAAGTAAGCAAATGGTATGCAAATCATATGGAAGAGAAAACCGGAGCGCCGAAATTTTCTTTTCAGCCTATACAAGATATATACCTGAATTCAGATTTCGATATCAATCAAAAAATAAAAAGTAAAAAAGTCAATCTCGTTATATTTTCCGCAATAGGGGTATTATTGCTTATTATTGGGTGCATTAACTTCATTAATTTAACTACTGCAAAAGCGCTTCAACGATTAAAAGAAACCGGCATAAGAAAGGTATTAGGCGCCGGCAGGAATACACTGGTAAAACAATTCCTCACTGAATCTTTCTTGTTTTTCTCTATTGCTGCAATAGCTGCTATAATGTTATATTTCATCATGCTGCCTGCAACAGAAAGGTTCATCGGACATGGACTAACATATACCCTGCAATCGAAGTGGCTTTTTATGCTGTCAACCATACTTGGAATATGGTTGTTGAGTGCTGTAACGGGCATTTATCCCGCCTGGGTATTATCAGGTTTGAACCCTTCCGATACATTGCGAAACAGGCTCTCTTTATCTACATTTTTGGGTGCAGAACAGTTGAGAAAGGGGCTGGTAGTTGTACAGTTTGTTATTGCTATTGTTGTATTACTATCGCTTATTGTGATTGACAACCAAATTAAATTTATTAACCAAAAAGGATTAGGTTATAATAAAGAAAACCTGCTTTATATAAAACCGTCCGGGCGGTTAAAGATGATGCCTGTTTTAAAAGCCGAATTAAAGAAGATACCCGGAGTACTGTCTGTGGGTGCTTCTATCTGGAATCCTACAAACGATTTTCTTGGAGGAATGACGATAAAGAATCCTAAAAATCCCACACAAGATATTTCACTACGGGTTGGTTTGTCTGATCTTGATTTTGCGGAAACTGCGGGACTCAAATTTTTACAAGGCCGTTATCCCTCAGAACAATATGGCACAGACCGTAATGATATCAATAGATCCGATAGGAATAAAAAGAGTAAAACACCCGATAGTATTCAAACAAGGCGCCTCGATAACGTATTACTTACAAAACATACAGCGCATTTGCTGGGCGTAACTGCAATAAATAACCCTATCCCCGGAACTGATATGAACCCTATCGGGATTGTTGAAGATTTTTATGTTCAATCTCTTCATCATTCTCTTGATCCTATGGTTATTATGCTACTGGATAATCTTGATGGAGGAGGAATATATATAAGAACTGAAGCGCGAAAAGAAACGCAGGTATTAAACGGGTTACATGCCGTTTGGGGCAAATTGTTTCCCGGCAAACCTGTGGAAGCATTGTGGGTAGATGAGTCGGTGCGGCAATTATATGATTCAGAATATAAGCAGCAAACATTGATCAGTATATTTGGAAGTATAATGCTTATATTATCCGCGTTGGGTGTACTGGGGCTCATTATTCACAGTACAGAACAAAAGACCAAAGAAATAGGTATTCGAAAAGTGATGGGTGCATCCGTAACACAAATAACAGTAATGTTATCCCGGAGTTTTATTGGACTGGTGATTATTGCCATTCTGGTTGCCTCACCAACAGCCTGGTGGGCTATGAATAAATGGTTGCAGGATTTTGCGTATCGAACCGAAATTAAGTGGTGGATGTTTGTGCTTGCCGGAGGTATTGCAATATTAGTGGCTTTGATTACCGTGAGTTTTCAAACAATTAAAGCAGCGATTGCAAACCCTGTAGAGTCGCTCCGTACAGAGTAAACCTCACCCCCGCCCGACTGAACGTCGTTCGGGCGGGCCCGCCCCTCTCCACCAAGTGGAGAGGGGTGCCTAAGGTTAGATGATGTTGAGTAAATATAAAGTGGGGCATTTTTTTGAAATGAGGTGGCTATACAAATGATATTATATTTTGAAAGGATTGGACCGACTTCGCCTACCCTCTCCCACATGCAGAGAAAAGTGCCTAAGGTCAGAGCGCATGGAGTAAATGTAAGAGTGGGACACGAAAGCTTAAGACGGCGAGAAACGAAAAATATCCTGATCGTTCAGGTGTGCAGGGGATTATTCTAAAAACGATGTGGCAGAACAAAAAGTTTGGAACTGTTCTGCTGTACTGTCCCTCTGCACGCTGTGGAGAGGGATAAGAGGGTGAGGGCACTCGGTACGCGACGAAAGAAGCGTCAGACCGCGGATAACTAATCATTACGAATAATTCGTGTCCATTTGTTTCGGATTTAATGCTATCTCTCCTTCCAGGTATTGTACAACGATGCTTATCTTTACACTATGGCAAAAAAAGAAAAGCCCGTATTTAATAAACGTATTTTCTGGGATGTGGTATTTGAAAATATTGACTACGATGCCAAAGCTAATTTTGTTATTGAACGGGTGTTTGAACGGGGTGACGTGGAAGACATACGCAACTGCCGGCGCTATTATGGCGATAAAAAAGTGACGGAAGCATTGTTGAATGCAAAGTTCTTACCTGAAACCAGGATGTACCTTGCCAGCGCGGTAATCAATAAACCACTTAAAGACTTCAGATGCTACACCCTGAGACAGTTAAACCCCACACTTTTTCCTTATTAGGCTAAGAAGAAAGATTTCTGGGACATCGCTGAATTACTAAACCATTATACCGTTGATGACTTTATCAATTTCCACAGGGAAAAATATGCAAAACAAAATTTGTTAATAACCGTACCCCAGGCGCTCACCTATTTTGCCGATGCAGAAGAAAGTGAAGATCCTATCAGCCTGAAAAAACAAAGCTGGCAAAGCGTAAAAAAAATCATTGCCCAAAAAGTGAGTGCATACTTAGCCTGATTGCTTAATATGAAAATGAAAGCGGTCGGTGCGAGATGAAAGGAACTTCAGACCGCTGGTAAATGTGGAAATGTGACAAATGTGAAAATGAGATAGCGATAAAAGGAGCGTCAGGCCGCGGGCACTAAAACAATAAACTAAAAACTATAAACCCTAAACTCCGGTGAGGGTGTAACATTTTCCTTACTGATACGTATTAATATGCAACATTGACTTTTTTTGCCG
>CAYVEI010000320.1:0-4017 GCA_964450515.1 uncultured Terrimonas sp.
CATTGATAGTTTTCTCCACAATGGATCTAAAACTTCTTCGTAAAAATAAGGTGAGGTTTGATACGTTAAGTTTGTGTGATCTATCATCTGGGCAAGGTCAAACTCCTCCATATTCTGAAAGTCAACGGCTACTATTCTGGGATAACTATTATTGGTAACATACGCATGGCTTGTTTTCATTTCAACTGGAAACCAGGTATCCAAACCACAGGCGTAGTATTCGAATAATTTGTTAGGTGCTATATAAACGCAATTGGGAATATGTCCTTTATATAATATAACTCCAACCTGATACTGTTTTAAAACTTCTGGCAAATCATAATAGTTTACCGGGCCTTTAAATTGAATATGCTTACTGTTAATTGCTGTCAGGTATTTCAGAACTGTATTAGGTTCCTGTAAAGAATATATATCCCAAACAACACGGCCATTTTCACTTTCAACCCATTGTGCAAATTCTTTTATATACATGGTGTCCATTCCTATTGATCCAACCAATACAACCTTAATAGGTTGAACACTTTCATTACTCTTATCTGCATTTCGCCAGTTAGCGGGAGGATAATTAGGCAATATTTGGGCATTTCCAAAATCGAAGTCTTTGTTGTCTGTTTTAAAAAGGCGCATCCTGTCTTCATTAGTATGCGAAACCCACTCCATATGAGGGTAATACCTTTTTTCGAGTTTGTTGATGAAGCGGCTCAAAAACATACCGCTTTTATATTCAGTAGTACTCATGTACTCGTGATAATGACAAAATATCCGCGGACTTTTTCCTAATGGCTTTAAAAATAACAGGTACATATATACCGGTAAAAAGGAAAGTGTTTCAAAATATAATATTTCTGTTGGACGGTATCTTAAAAGTTCGAAAAAAACCTGAAAATAAAATACCAGATACTTATAAAGCCTGGATACAGCAGCTTTGGATGCTCCAGGATTTTTCCATCGTTGTATTGCTACTGCCGGACTATGAAATTTTATTTGATTTAAAATAGAGGAGGTAGTAAACACTTTAACTTCAATATTTGCAGAATTATGGGCTTCTATATAATTAATAAGATTTGTAACGGGTGGATATTGTTCCAAAGGATGAAAATGAATTATTGCCAGCTTCTTCTTCATTTGATGTGTTTATTTATCCGAACAGCCTCACCATATCCACTAACCTAGCTGAACCTTAAAATTAAGTGAATTGGTTATCCTGATATATGTTTCTTTCATATTCCAAAAGATTTTTAAAAGAAAAAAGAGCTACAGATCACTAAATAATTTAACTGCCTGCTCCGATCTGTCCTTATAACTATATTTTCTTTGGAGTGAAGCAGCCCGGGCAGCCTTCCTTTTCAGCATAATATCCTCTGCAGAACTTGATAAAAGGTTATTGATAATACTTACACAATGTTCGGCATCTCTATATAAAAAAATTTCCTCTCCATCTTTAAAAAATCTGTTATGGTCATTTGTGTATGGCGCTACTTCAATTCCCCCTGCCCCGGGAATATCGAAAGTTCTCATGTTATGAGAAGTTAAATTATGAACTCTTAACATGTTAATCTGCACTCTGTATTTTCGCAGCGTTATCCAAAATTCATGTTCGTATACAGCAGGATATACCTGAATGGCTGGATGTAGCTTAAATTTATTCCATCCCTCTCCATAAATATCAAGCGGAACGCCCCTGGCTGAAAGTTTATTCAAAAACTCGACCCTCCTGCTGTCAGCCCCCCCCACAAAACAAGCTCTCATAATTTCAGGAGCAGCTATTGCCTTCTCCAAAGCTTCGTGGGGGATATCAAAACCAAAAGGAATAAGCGCTGCATTAATTTTATCCTTTTTTAATCTTTCCAATATCTTTAAGTCATAAGTCATGTAAAGGTCGAATAATCGTAGCCCTTTCGTCACGTTCTTGTTACCGCTACCCCTACCCGAAAAAACATAAGGATTATCCGGGTTATAATTAACAACTTTTATGTCTCGGCCTTTTAGCCATTTTATTGTTCCCGGAATTAGCTCCATGCCTTTAAAGACCCATACAATTTGAGGCTTGAACGCTGTTACTGCTTTCCTAAACTCTTTATCAATTGATGCATAAATGGAGGAAAGTCCTAGTCGAAAAGTAATCTTGGTTCTTAATGATTTTGTATAATATTCGAGGAACTTATCTTGCGCTGGAAATAATGTAACCTTAATTCCAAAATCTGATAAATACTTTAAATAAATATGCTCCAGAGCACTCACATGATTTGATCCGTAGATAAGAATTGACTTTAACTCTGTAATCAAAGCTAATCTGATTTTTAGCTGATAAATAAACTTAGTATGTAAACCCTGTAAACAAGGAGTAATATGTTATTTTTTTATTTTTTTGTATAACCAGTTTTTCATCCGGTTAAAGATGGCTACAGGCATTAATAGTCCTGCAATGGTATAAAAAACATAGTATCCCCATATGCGGGTTTTGTTAAAGTAATTGAGCCTGCTAAAATTAACGTTTCTTGAAGGGCGGAGTCCCTGTATCAATCCTACTGCAGCCGGTAAGGCCTGGTTACCTTTATAGTCAATAATCCAGAAAGGATATGTCACGGTGTAGATGCGCTTAAATATAGAATAGCTTAGAGACTGGTTAAGTATATTGGCCTCCTTAAACGCATCAAGCAACACATTAATTACAGAAGGCAAGCCTCCGTCCAGTATTTTATACTCTTTCCACTTTCTTACCAACACATCTTTATAACTATTTCTTTTTGTCTCAGAAAGAACGATGTCTTTAATAATGTATGGCTCATTAAGGGAAAATACCCGGCAACCACTGGCTATCATCAGGCACCCGAGGTAAATTTGGGCATAAATACTTCCATCATGTTTATCTGAATTAAATTTTTCAAAAGCTTTTTTTTGATAAATAAGTCCGCCAACAAAACTAAAACAGGAATAGTATTTCATTGCTACGATGTGACCTGTTCCAAGAATTGCAGTTTTTTTTGCCCGCTGCACAAAAGTATTTCCCGAGCTCTCCTCTAAAAAATTTGAAAAGCCAATTTCGGGATAATTATTGTCGCTAATAAAATTTATAAGATTTGTAATGTCAAATTCCGGGTTGAGGGTATCGTCATTTCCAAGTACCACCACATATTCGCCTGTTGCCAATTCAATTGATTTACGAAAGTTCCGGTCGTATCCTTTATTTGTTACATTACGGTGGTATATAATGGGGTATTTATAGACAGGAATAAGTGATCTTATTTTTGCTTCCGTATCATCTGTTGAACAATCATCGCTGATAACAATTTCAATATGCTCATATTGTTGCTTTTCGATTATTGATAAGCCTTTTAATAAAAAGTCAATACGATTATATTGAGGGATACACAGGGAAATTTTCATTATATAACTTATTGCTTTTAAACTTCTTACTTTTCTTTATTTACTAGTTAATGGGGTTCAAATAAGGATAATATAGCCACTCCGTTTCATTATTTATTGGTCAGCAACCGCAGCAGCATCTTTAACTTTGACCGGTACCCCTTAATTAATCCCCAGTCTGTATTTTTAAATGAAAAATCATTGCTTACTCCCGGGATGTTATAAATACTTACGTAATATAGTATTTGGGTAGTTAGAATTTTTCTGTACTTATTTTTTCCGGCTTCGTTAATCCAAGGCTGTATTTGCAACTCTTCGAGGAAATCATTCAACAGCTTAATAATGTTCCGGGCTTTATCCTCGTTGCTCATTGAACGGGAAACAGATTTCATATTTAGTCTTCGGTTATAAACCGCAGCAGTTCCTTTTACATATCCAAATATAGCTCCTGCTAACGCAGCTTTTGTAAAAAACTCCCTGTCCTGAGCCACTCTGGTTAACGGGTTCCATCCATTCCTGTTGATTGTTTGCAGGGCAATTTCTCTTCTTAGTAAATAAACATGAGGCGCAACCCAATTGTCTGTAAGCAATTCCTCCAAATAATCAAGGTAATCACTGGATTGCTTGTATTCCGATTTACATAATATCTGA
>CAYVEI010000321.1:0-4007 GCA_964450515.1 uncultured Terrimonas sp.
CCAAATCGTTCAGAGAGTTGTTTGGCGCTATCGCCAGTAACTTGCCCTGAAATAATATTGCCTACCATGGATAGGATTACATTCGCTTGTTTTTCGCCATAGTGAAGAATTAGTTGGCTTGCATCTTGGATGATAAGTGTTACACTTACGAGATAGCTTCTGCATACCGAAAGAAATTTGTCTGCTCCCTGCCAGGAAATATTAGCAAACTCTTCCATCATTATACTACAAGGTTGTTCTTCTTGTTCCTTTAGCATTTTTTGCAGGGTGTTTAGATAAAGTGATATGACAGCACTGTAAATATTTGCTACTTGTGGATTGTTGGCAACACATACTATTTTCGTTTTGTTAGGATTATTGATGTCCATAGAGAAATCATTCCCGGATAAAACATAGTATAGCTTTTCAGTAGCAAGTGTCCCTAAGCTAATTGCGGCACCAGATATCTGACCTATTAATTGTTTGCCTGCATCTTCTTCCATCGCTCGTATGAAAGGAGTTATTAAAACTTCCAGGGTTGGTTCAGCACGAAGTATTGTGAAGAGTTTGTCTAATGGTGTTTGTGTCAGCTCAATGACATGCGGCAGTGTGCAATACTTGCCATCTTCATATATACGTAAAAACCAAATAAGGGATGTGGTAAAATTGATGCTACTTTCAATCCAGAAATCACCCTGTTTATCTATCCATTCCTGATTTAAGCCTAACAAAATTGCTCTGGATGCGGAAGCCGCATCAGTGATAGATTGAATGCTTTCCGGTAGCAGTGGATTACAACGTTGGTGTATGTCTTCAAAGTTTAAAATGTGAAACTCCGGTTCAACTTTATAAGCTTTCTTTTTTTTTAAGTAATGATTGTAGGCAACATTGGTTAAATCCGGAAACTTAAAATCATGTAGAAAAACGGCATAGCCTTTACTGATCTGTTGTTTTAAAATGTCTTTTGCTATTAGTGTTTTTCCTGAACCGGGTAAGCCCATGAGTAATACTCCACCCCTAAACCCATTAATGATGTTGATCCATCCTTTGCGTTCTTTGTTTTTCAGAAGGTAGCGTGTTGGGATGTTTACAGAATACTTGTTTTCCAGTAGTCGTTCTTCCTGCGGGAAGGTTTCATTTTCTTTGTTAAATACGTCTCCTGATAGTTTTTGTTTGATAATCCGAAATAACAACGTGCCGCCAGTTAAGAACAAGATAAATCCAAGTATTGTAAGCGCTATGTAAGATAAGGCGATAGTTGTATTGCTGGCGGATAAATAGAATAGTAATCCACTTATGAAATAGATGCAGATTCCGGTAATGGCATACGCCATTGCCAGGCGATAGTTAAATGATTCTCCTTTTTTTGCTTTTACTCCCATTAGTGATAAGGCAAGGAATACTAGTGCCAGTATTTTCGCTTTATGAAAGGTTTTAAATAAGCCGGTTTTGTGAATATTGTCCAACACTTTGTTGGCGACCGGATGCGTCCATCCATTTTCATGAAAGAAACTATAACAGCTTGCATAAAAGTGTAATAATAGTATTACGACACTAATTAATCGCGTCATATCCATAATCTTCTTTAGGCCGATCTCGTTTTCATTTGTCTTTGCTGCCATCGTCTTATATTTTTATATTTCCCAACCTTTCTGGTTGTTTCTTTTTCTTCGTTTCTGTTCTTCGGTAAGTAAATCTTTATTAATTCCATTGTCTCCGTAATCCGGGCCAATGATTTGCTCAATTACTTTACCTCCGCCTTTGCCAACATCTTTATTTAAATCATTGTTCTTTGTAGGTACTTGGCGGTTGGATTGTTCATTTTCTTTTTTGACCATTGTTTTGTGCTGATTCTGCTTAGTTAGGGGTGCTTCCTTACTTAACCGTTCCAGTATTCTTTTAGCTGCATATTCTTTTCCCAGATCACTCCCGTTAAAGACAGCTTTCTTTTCATGATTCACGTAGGTGATACCGTATACTTGCCCGTTTTTATTTTGGCGAGCTACCAGATCTATTTTTTCTTTTTGCAGGAGTGTAGCCAACTCTGCGAGCGATGATGGTTTAGATTGCATTGCCCAATCAATTGAAGTTTTGATATGTTTTTTATCAGGCTCTCTTTTCAGCTTGTTTTCTTCAAACTTTTTCTCCAATCTTGCTAATGTTGGCTTGTTATGAAAGGCACTTGCTTTAATAGGTTTGGTGAGGGCTTTTCCTTCTTTGTTGATTACAGCGTAGGTAAGGCCTTTGTTTTTGTAAATACGGCCGTCTTCAGCACCTCTCTCTGCTCTTACGTTAAATAGTTTCAGGACTGCGTTTAATTCCTGGAGTGAAGTGTATTTATAGCCTTCTATAACATGATCCAGAACATTGGTAATACTTCGCATTGTTGCCGACTTTCCCGCTTGTACTTTTTGCGGGGTTATGACTAACTTTTTTTCATCCTGCTGCTGCTGTTCCTTTTTATCAGCGGGTATAAACCCATATTTCAGTTCCATTTCTTTGCGTGCCGGCTCAGAAACATTTTTGCCGATGTATTGGGTTGAAATTCTTTTACCGTCTTCCTGAATCAAAGTGGAGAGCACATGAATATGTGGATGCCCTGCATCATCATGGCGGTAAACAAGGTAGGGTTGGTTGCCAAAACCGATTTTATTCATGTACTCGTCTGCCAGGTGGATATAGAAATCTTTATTAAGCCTTACTGCTTCGGATGGGTGAAAGTTGATGGAGATATGAATGAGTTTGTTTTCCGCTCTTTCATTGAGTTTCATTAGTTCTTCAAACCGTTCCTTTTTATCGTGAAAGTTCATGTCGCTGGGTAACTTGTAAAAGCTATGAGCATGTAATAATTCAGCGGAACCCTTCTGCACTTTTTTCTCATGATAGTTCATGGCTCTTTTGAGGCTTTTGGGAAAGGTTATTTGCGGGCGCATGACTGGCGGATTTGGTTTAGGGATTGGCGGATTTCTTCTACTTTTTTCAGCAGGTTTTGACGGCTTGATTCTGTTAAAGAAGCCCATGCTTTTATTTCTGGAATATGATCCAGTATATGCAGTTTGTGAACTGTTTGATTGAAGTTATTTCCTATAGCAGAAAGCTCCCGGCTGATCTGATTTAGGGCTGCCAAAATTTCACGAGTGGATTCATCTTTATAGAGAATATGCACTGGCTTTTGAAGCAATACCAGACGAACATATTTACTCAGCTTAGAGCAAGTTGTTGCCTTAAAGAAGTTGTGTATGGTATTATACTCTTCAGGTTTTACGCGGAAGCTGATCCACCCTTTGGGTGTTTTATTTTCTTCTTTCATCACTATTTCTTTTACACAGTATTAAAATTTCTGCATGAGTTCCGAATGCAGAATCAATAAATGAACCCTGTTCAATTTATCCCGAAACGAGTTCCGAGTATAGGGCGAGGCGAAAAGTGCAACTTTTGGGACACCTCGCCATCCCCGAGGAACGAAGGGGATTGACTGGCAGCTAGTGCCTGAAGGGCGTAGCTGCACACGGATTGTTCTGATAATTTTATTATCAGAACAACTTTTTTGCTTTAAGTAGTATTGGCCTTTCCTATTTGTAGCTGCCATTCGTTGATATCCTTGTAGCCTTTATATAGGTTACGTTGATCAACGAACTGTTTTGGTGAAAGAGAAAGTGCCAGCGCTGAATATTTATTACCGGCCTTGTCATTATCCAGGAACAAATTTATTTGTTGGTAGGCCTGCATTATTGGCAGGGAGCTTTCAAAAAAAGATGTTGAATTCAGGATTAGATAATCAGTTAAAATGTAGTCCTGATTCTGGCATATAGTACAATAGGAAAGAAAGTCAAAAGAGCCTTCAAACACTGCCAGATTTTTACCATTGTTTCTAATTAAGGTAGGTGCTTTGAGTTGGCTGCTTCCTTTGAAAAAAGCAGATCGTAATTCATAGCCTCCGGCATCATTTTTAAATCCTAAGGCATAAAAGGTTTTGCCGTTATTTCTATAGCGAATTTCCTGTAGAAAGCGATTGGCAATTTCATCAT
>CAYVEI010000322.1:0-2788 GCA_964450515.1 uncultured Terrimonas sp.
TCTGTCATAAATACCCTGGTACTAACCGTATAGGTACCGCCATTCACGGCTTTATATTTAAGGTCTACGTAAAATGCACGGTAACCCGATGCCGGCAATGTTTCTGTGATCTTAAGCTTTTTCTTTTTGGAAATATTAAGGTCATTGCTGGTCCATTTATCATTGCGGAAATCTGTGTCGGGCGAATCGGCATGCCATACAATCACATCCGTAAGCTCGTCTTTGGTAGCGTTGATATTTACCTTCACTCCTTTTTTACTTACAGATGTTGTCCATTTACACTCGGGGTAAGCCGTTTGGGTTAGTGTGCTGCCAAAGAATGCCCCCAGGGCCTGAAAAGCCTGCGCGCCCCCTCCAAGATTGTGCCCCGCATTAGGAACATAGTGCAGCAGGTTTTTCCCCGGAATGCTGTCTATGTAATTTTTAATATTGTCTACCACCCAATATTCATCATTGGTACCCATGAAAATCAATTTAGGCATGGTAAGTGTTTTGCGGTATGCATAAGGATCCACCATGGTGGTAACAGCCATTCCGCTTTCCGTTTTTGCACCCTGCGGAATGCCCAGCTTTACATAATCCTCGATCTGCACGCTATAATCACCCAGCGCTTTAATCTGGTAGTCTAAGCTCACGGGCATGTTCAAAACATCAATAACCATAGGCGCTATGGCCTGTGCACGCTTATCATTAGCGCCTGTGAGCCAGGTTGTCCATCCGCGTTTGGAGGCGCCCGATACCACAAAACGGTTTACCGGGTGGTTCAACTGTTGTTTCGAAAACTCCTGTATGGCGTCCATTGCCCTTACCGCACTTTTTACCATGGGGAACAATAACGGCCAGGAATAGTCGCCGTCTTTTTTAAAATTATGGAGGGTAAAGGATATCAGCTCATCTTCTGTAAGACCATTATACAGGGGCTGGTTGGGGGTTTGCCGTAATACCGCCACAATAGCATGATTTGCTGCCGCCATATCGGCCATGCTTACGTTGAATTTATCATCACGCCCGTTCCAGTTGGGTAAACCATTCTTTATGGAACCACCTGTAATAAACAGCAGCGCGCCATCGTATTTATTTTCCTTCGGAACCAGCACAGTCAACTGGTGCGTCCATACATGCTCCCGCCACTGCTGGGAGGTAAGCAATAACGCATAGGCTTTTACGTCTCCGATATCATAGGTATCTTTTACTTCCCACTTAAATGTTTTATCGCCATTATGTAAATAACTTTGTAAAGCGGTTGATGGAGTAACCTGCGCCTGAACAAGCGTAAGGAATGAAACAAGGAATACGAATACGCTTAGATAAATCTTCTTCATATTAATTACCGGTTTATAATTTGAATGGTATGGATCCCCTCCTCTAACCTGTCCGTCCTGGCGGAAGGATGCAACTTTTTAGATCCCGGGCCCTTTATTTTGGTCCCTTTCTGCGTGAGTCCGGGTAACAGTTTTGTGGTTTTCTTTTCGGATTTCGGATTTTTTACTTTGAATTTATTTTGAATTTGTTGTTTGGTCCTTTGCTTTTTATTTTCATTTCCAGGTTTTATTCTTCGGGCTTAGCATTCCAAATCTATTTCATTTAGCCGGCGCCGGGTTTTCTTTTACCCACTTTAACACTTCATTCATATATATTTCACCCGTCATTTCGCCGAGGCTGGTACGACTAACATAATCGTATCGCTTAAAGCTGCTGAAGTCTTCTTTAGTAAGGATATAGCCAAAAGCGTCATTCGTTAGTCCAAACAGAAAAGGATGTTTGGTGGGCATGTGGCGTTTTACATAATAACCGATATTAGGCAGGGCTTCCCCCGGTATAGTGAGCACCTGTGCGGTTCCTATATTGAGCAGATTGATTTGCGTAGTGGCGAAATCCGTATCCACGTTTTCACCCGCCAGCTTCAGCGGAGACTTGCTGAGAATATATTTCATGATCTCTGAATCAATGGGAAAACGGATCGTTTTTGCCGCGCAATACAGATCGGGATTGGTTTGTACAGGAGCGCCGGCAACAATGCGTAAAGCTTCATCGGCCAGCAATTCGCCAATGCGTATACATTCTTCCCAGTCGTTGGCTTCTCCTCCTTTTTCGAGCCGGTTATCTGCCGTTACCATTCCGCCCTGGGCGCTGTTCATGAACAGCGCAACGCCACCCGCTTTGGATTCAATACGCTGATATAACGGCCCGCACAGGTCGGGACTTAAAATACCCTGCGATGAACCAATAACTTCGGGATGTACGGCATAATTAACCAACGTGGCAATGGGCTTGTTCTTATTTTTACCGGCAGTTGCTATAGCCTGTATAATACCGCAGCGGGGATCATACAACTGGGGAGCGTAATAATTATAAGCGATCTTTCCTTTGGCTTCATCTACGGCGATCTTTAAAGACGCGGGTTCTAATTTTTTTACCGCTTCATTCACCGCATCGGCTATTTGCTGCACACACCAGTCCAAATATTTCAGGTCGGCATGCGATTGTCCTTTTTCATCCGGGAATCCGTAAGCGTCCGGAGCACTGTGGGTATGGGTAACGCCTATAAGAATGTTTTCGGGTGCAATGCCTTTGATCAGTGCCCTCGACCTGTTTCCTAACACCGATGGCCACCCTAAGTTATCAATATTAACGATAGCGATCCTGGTATTGCCTTTTTCCAGCACTAAGGCGCGGGCATATAAATCGCCCTGCTTAATGGTTGCCGGCTTTGGGGTGCCTATTCCACCAGACACCGGCAGTAAAGGATCGGGTGTAATGATCCTTACTGCGGCGCCGGCTTTGAATG
>CAYVEI010000322.1:2888-3995 GCA_964450515.1 uncultured Terrimonas sp.
TGGACCATGGGCTGTTTTTGGCACCATTGCCGCCAAAGTTGGAATACGGGGTAGTTTCCAGTTTATTATTAGCCACCTCTACATTAGCTCCGTTCAGGTTTCTTTCGCCCAATGGGTAGTAAAAACGTAATGGGAGCTCCGGTGCCTGGGTAAATCCGGTTACACCGTGCAATTCAGGATAACCTGTTCTGCGCCAGTCGAACCAGGCTTCAGCCGCCATACTCCAGCTCGCTATCCACTTTTGAGTAATGATCTGTTCAATAGTGCCGTTATAAGTTACTTCAGGCTGGGCAATATAAGCCGGTGCATCAGCACCAAATCCCCACACCGAGAAAGAAGCGGCAATTCCCTGATTATAGTGTGTTTCCGCATCGCCCGCATTCCAGCCCTTTGCAGCCGCTTCTGCCAGAATGAAATGAACTTCTGCCGCAGTTATCAGCCTCACCCTTACGCCTCCTGCATCCCCCTGGGCAAATTTTTTGTTCACCCACGATACATGTGTATTGTGAGATGCCTGCTGAACATCAGGACTCAGGTTATAGGTTTGCGGTGCATTTAATGCTACCGGTAACCCCACGTAATAAGGATCCTGATTAATATCATTTATGGTTATTCCTTTTGCAGCAATAAATTCATTGGTTATGATCATTACTCTTGGCCTGTGTACAGCATTGATTGTAGTATCAAACACCACTTTACTTATATTTCCGGTAAGACCCGGATCAACATATATAGATTCAGTAACAGGCTCGGCCCATGCCCTGATCCTCGGATCATTTTTACTCAACAGCTCTTTTACGAGGGTGTTGCACATTTTGATCCTTATATAATTGGTACTGTCTGACTGGGGAACAGCATAAGCAGGCCAGGAATCAGCATCGCTGTTTCCGGGGAAAGCCATTGACGGTTCATCTGCAACAGCAGTAATAACCGGATATTTAGACGGATCCCCTGCTATTTTTTCAATTCCCTGCTGTGCAACCGAAGGAAGTTTTTCCGAGAGGCGCATATAATACCGCAGGGCAAGGGAATTAGCAAATTTTCTCCATTTAAGTGCATCTCCTGCGTAATAAATATCTGCCGGCCCGGTTGAACTGTTAAAGGAAG
>CAYVEI010000323.1:0-3980 GCA_964450515.1 uncultured Terrimonas sp.
CCCCAGCTTGTTTTAAGCGATATTATGATGCCTGTTATGGATGGCATACGGCTGGTAGAAGAGATAAAACGGAACAGGCAAACGGAACATATTCCTGTTATGCTTATTACAGCCCGGGCCGGGGAAGAATCAAAAATAGAAGGCTACGAAACAGGAGCTGATGATTACTTAGTAAAGCCTTTTTCTGCAAAAGAATTGCTGGCAAGGGTTCATGCCCAAATCAGGATCGCCCAAACCAGGAAGCATATCGAACAACAACTTAATAATTTGTTTGAACAGGCCCCGGTGGCCATAGCCGTAATGCGCGGATCCGGTTTTATTGTTGAGATCATTAATGAAATGGCCCTTGACATCGTTGGTAAGCCCAAAGCCCAGCTAATAAACAAACCACTCTTCGAAGCCATACCCGAAGTAAAAGAGCAGGGATTTGAAGCCATTTTCAAAAGCGTGTTAAAAACAGGCAAGAGAATGGTGATTGAAGAAATGGAGGTATACATCCGGCGAAACGAAAACCTGGATGCTATTTTTGTAAAGCTCGTGATTGAACCGCTCCGCGAAGAAAACGGAAGCGTATCCGGGATAATGGCGGCTGCTTATGATATCACGGAGCATGTAACAGCCCGTAAAAAAATAGAAATAAGCGAACTGCGCTACCGCCGGTTAATACAGGGCATTTCCGTTGCGCTTTATACCTGCGATAAAGAAGGAAGGATTTTACTGTACAACCAGGCTGCCGTAGAGCTTTGGGGCCGTGAGCCTAAGGTGGGTACGGAACTATGGTGCGGTTCATGGAAGATATACCAGACCAATGGCGAGCTGCTTCCTTTAGATAAATGCCCAATGGCACTTGTTTTAAAGTATGGCCGGGTTGAAACTTTTGAAATTATTATTGAACGTCCCGATGGCAGCCGCCGGCACGTGCTGCCTTATCCCCAACCCATATTAAACGACAAAGATGAAATAACCGGCGCTATCAATTTATTACTTGATATAACAGAAAATACAAAAATTCAAAAGGCTCTTCAGGTTAGTGAAGAAAGATTCAGCAATATTATAAGCCAGGTGGGCGCCGGCATTGCACAAACCGATATTACCGGTAAGTTTATCGCGGTAAACGAACAGTATTGCCAGTTGGTTGGCCGTTCCGAGCAGGCGCTTTTAGCATTACGGATACAGGATGTAACGCACCCGGATGACCGCGGGCAAAATATACTTTTACTGAAGCGCTGCGCAACGGAAGGGAAAAGCTTTACCATGGAAAAACGCTACCTCAGACCCGACGGGTCGGTGGTTTGGGTAAATAACAGTGTTTCATTAATAAAGGGCTCCGATAATCTTAGTTTTCTTACTGCGGTTAGCATTGACATTACAGAAGCAAAAAAAATGGAAGCACGCTTAATCGAAAGTGAAAACCGTTTCCGTAATATGTCAGATACTATCCCTGTTATTATCTGGATAGCCGACAATAATGGTAATTGCACTTATCTTAATAAACAATGGTACGATTATACCGGTCAAACGCCACAAAATGCGTTGGGCGACGGATGGCTTGATGCAGTACATCCTGCAGAGAGGGCAATTACAACAGGCGCTTTTTTTGACGCAAAACCTAAGGAAATACCCTTTGTACTGGAATTCCGCCTGAGAGATGAAGATGGCAATTACCGGTGGTTTCTCAATTCGGCACTCCCCAACTATAATGAAAACGGAGCCCCTGAAGGATATATAGGATCATGCACAGACATTACGGATAATAAAAAGTTATCGCAGCAAAAAGATGAATTCATGAGTATTGTAAGCCATGAGCTCAAAACACCGGTAACTTCCCTGAAAGCGTTTACCCAGTTGCTGGAAATGAAATTTTCAACCGCGGGTGATGAAGCTTCTTCTGCCGTTATGCGCCGTATGGATCTGCAGATAACGAAATTAAATACACTCATCAGCGATCTGCTGGATATAACCCGTTTGGATGAAGGCAAGCTATCCCTGAAAGCGGAAGTTTTTTCCTTTACTGAACTGGTTAATGAAACCGTTGAAGATGTGCAGCGTATTGCTCCCACCCATACCATCATTACGGAAATATTTTCTAACTGCCTGTTAACCGGCGACCGGGAAAGAATCGGGCAGGTGCTGACCAATTTTATTACCAATGCCATTAAATACTCCCCAAAAGCCAATAAAATAATTGTAAGCGTTACTTTGCAAAACGATTCGGTGATCTGTGCCGTTCAGGATTTTGGCATCGGGATCAATAAAAAAAACCAATCCCGTATCTTCAACAGGTTTTACAGGGTTGAAGGCGAAAAATTTGACACTTTTCCGGGACTGGGACTGGGCTTATACATATCGGCAGAAATTATAAGAAAGCAATCCGGGAAAATATGGTTTGAGAGTGAGCCCGGGAAAGGATCCATTTTTTATTTTAGCCTTCCTGTTAATAAAGCATAAACCAAATGACAGGGAAAAAAATTCTTATTCTGGATGATGACAGGGATATTCTTGATTCCATGAGGATGGTATTGGAATTTAAAGGATACCAGGTACATACTTCTGCTCAAGCGGAAAACTTAAACAGCATTTACGAAAAAGCGCCTGACCTGATATTAATTGACCTCTGGATGTCGGGGGCAGATGGCTCGGATATTTGCAGGCATTTAAAAGATACTGCCCATACCAAACATATACCTGTGATTATTATTTCTGCTAATGTAAATATTAAAGAGCTTAGCTATGATTGCAAAGCCGACGGCTATATTTCAAAGCCCTTCGAGATAGATGAGCTGTTTTCAACAGTGAGGCAACATACAGGAGATGGCTGATTAACTATTATACCAATTACATGAACTTCATTTAAAAACCGGAACAGCAGTATCACCTGGTGCCATTCCGGTTTTCAATCATCTTCAAAAACCCCTGTCATTTTTGTTTCAAAAAATTGAAGAATTTTCGCTAAACAAAAGGTTGCTCATCATTAATTATTAAACGAATCTGAATTTTGGCTGTTCGGAAATGAAAATCAGTTTGTTATTGTTTATGTTTTGAGTGTTTACCACGTAGACACATAGCACACAAAGAAAAACCCATAACGAGTTGTCTAATGCCTATGTGAAATCCATGCGCCTATGTTTCTATGTGGTTCAATAACATCCAAAACTCACGTTAAATGACTATGCAGACTGGCTGTCGCGCAATCTTTTGATTTCATCATGCGCTCTTCTCAGTTTTGTCTTTTGTTCAGCAATGAGCTGTACTACATCAGGCGACAATTCATCATCCGGTGCATTGTTGAGAGCGGTTTCATATACTTTTTGCGCCGCATCTTCTCCGAATTCGCAGGATTCCAGGATAGATTTCCTGTCTTTTCCACCAAAAGTCGCTTTCACATCCATCCATGCCCGGTAAATTTTTCCGCTTACTGTTGTAGAATCAGTAGCTGCCTCTCCGGTTTGATGAACATAATTCCTGAGTTCCGAAACATACTCCCGGCTTTCATTGGCCATTCGTGTAAAAAGCGCACGTAAATCGGCGTCCATAACTTCTGTTTCCTCAGCGGCTTTTTCATAACCTTCTATACGGTCGTTATTGATTTGAATAAGGTCATTTAATACGGCCGCATTGTTTTCAGTACTGATCATAATTTTATTTTTTAAGATGATGAATGCATGTGGTTAAGCAAAAAAATGTTATATAAAACTTTCCCCGGAAATTCCGGATGAGCGGATCGTATATTATATTACATACACCTGCCGAACAACATGGAACAACAGTAAAGACTTAAAAACCGTACCGTTATTTTTTTCACCTGTTGGATGTTTTTAAAATGGCATTGCAAAAATTTTCGTGTAATAATTTCTACAATTTCAAACACGGTTTACCTGTTACAAAAGATGCCGGATGTAAAACGTTGCCGTAATCACTGCATCCAAAAACAAATAACATTTCATAGTGCATTATTGGCAGCATAATTGAAGCATACAGGA
>CAYVEI010000324.1:0-3960 GCA_964450515.1 uncultured Terrimonas sp.
GCTACAAAGTAGTAAAAGGTGACAATAATACGGTTCGTATTGACATTGATGGCAGGTTATACACACCGCAGGAAATTTCTGCAATGACCCTGCAGAAAATGAAAAAAACAGCCGAAGATTACCTGGGCCAGGAAGTAACGGAAGCCGTTATTACTGTTCCTGCCTATTTTAACGATGCCCAGCGCCAGGCTACCAAGGAAGCTGGCGAAATTGCGGGATTAACCGTTCGGCGTATTGTAAATGAGCCAACCGCCGCCGCATTGGCCTATGGATTGGATAAAAAGCACAAGGATGAAAAAATAGCCGTATTTGACCTGGGGGGCGGCACTTTCGATATTTCTATCTTAGAATTGGGAGATGGCGTATTTGAAGTAAAATCTACCAATGGCGATACGCACCTGGGCGGAGACGACTTCGATAAAGTAGTTATAGACTGGCTGGCCGATGAGTTTAAAAAAGAGGAAAATATAGACCTAAGAAAAGACCCGATGGCTTTGCAGCGCTTAAAAGAAGCATCTGAAAAGGCTAAGGTTGAATTGTCATCTTCCAGCGAAACAGAAATAAACCTGCCCTATATTACCGCGGTAGATGGTGTTCCCAAACACTTAGTTAAAAAACTAACGAAGGCTAAATTTGAGCAGTTAGCAGATAATTTGCTGGAAAGATGTTTGAAACCCTGCGAACAGGCCCTGAAAGATGCGGGGTTAAATGCCTCCCAGATAGATGAAGTGATTCTGGTTGGGGGAAGCACCCGTATTCCTAAAGTGCAGGAGATAGTGGAAAAATTCTTTGGCAAAAAACCCAATAAGGGCGTTAACCCGGATGAGGTGGTAGCCGTAGGCGCAGCCATACAGGGTGCGGTGTTAACCGGTGAAGTGAAAGACGTACTGTTGCTTGATGTAACTCCGCTTTCGCTGGGTATTGAAACAATGGGTGGCGTAATGACCCGCCTTATTGACTCGAATACCACCATTCCTACAAAGAAATCTGAAGTGTTTTCAACCGCTTCCGATAATCAGCCGGGCGTACAAATTCATGTGCTGCAGGGCGAAAGACCAATGGCTTCCCAAAATAAAAGCCTGGGTATGTTTAATCTTGATGGCATACCGCCTGCCCCGCGTGGTTTGCCCCAAATAGAAGTAATATTTGATATTGATGCCAATGGTATTTTAAATGTTACGGCAAAAGATAAAGGCACAGGAAAAGAACAGAAAATACGTATTGAGGCAGGCAGTGGCTTAAGTAAGGAAGAAGTGGAAAAAATGAAGGCGGAAGCAAAAGCTAATGAATCGTCTGATAAAGAAGCCCGTGAAAAGGTAGATAAAATTAACCAGGCCGATAGCCTGATCTTCCAGACAGAGAAGCAAATAAAGGAATTTGGAGATAAAATACCGGCCGATAAAAAAGGACCTATTGAAGAAGGGCTGAATAAGTTGAAAGAAGCGCATAAGCAACAGGATATTGCCGCTATTGATGCATCCATGGCAGCGTTGAATACCGCATGGACAGCAGCATCCGAAGAAATATATAAAGCGCAGCAGGCCGGCGCCGGTGCAAGTGAGTCCGCTCAGCAGCAGGAACACCAGGGCGCTAAAGCAGATGGTGATAATGTTACCGATGCCGAGTTTGAAGAAGTGAAATAAGCTGCCTGTTTAAAACAGCAGGAATGGGGCTGTATCAAAAATAAAGCCGGTTGATATACAACCGGCTTTATTTTTGATGGATGGAAATTCCTGATTTTGGTCAGGTTTTTGGCGAAGTATTAAACAACCTCTTGTTTTTCTGATACTGAACTTGTTTTACCTATTTGCTTAGAACTACTGTTTATTTGCTTGCTGATATAAAGATGCTTCAGTTCGTTCAGCTATGAAATTTTATTCGGCAATAACCGCTATTTCTTCGATTTTCGGTTGCCTTTTACCGATAAGCCGAACTGTTATTGAAGGCTATATGCCACCACATTGTTTTTAAAAAAAGTAGGCACATATACTGTTTTGCTTACAGGATCGTAGCCGATATCGGCAGAATTGATCTTTTGCTCCCTTGTATCTAACAAATGCTCTTTTTTACCATCGGCATATACGTACCATACAGAGCCCGCCCAGCACGATACAATAAAATCGCCGTTGCCAACGGCTTCAATGCCATCTGTTCCGCCTTCCATACCATCGGCGATTAATGTTAAGGCGCCGGTTTTTTCATGCTTATACAACCCGCCCGAATTGGTTAAATACAGATCAGATCCAACGACCAGCACGCCGTTGGGCCCCTGCAGGTTATCTACCACCACGGTTGCTTTCCCTTTTTCAATACGGTGTATTTTTTTGGTTTGTGAATCCGAAACGTAGATAACCCCTTTCGCGTCAATGCTGATATCGTTCAAGCCTTTCGCTCCGTCTATGGCAATCTTTTGTATTATTTTTCCCTTTGCAATATCAATTACCGCAACCACATCTACATCGGCTACATATAATTTTCCCGCATGAATGCCCATACCTTTGGGCGCGTTTAACCCGGTAACCCATTCCGATGCAATGATCCTGCCATCAAGCCCTACTTTTCCGATAGAGCCTTTGCCGTCTTTTTCCCAGGGCTGCCCGTCAATATTAGCCGTATACAAAATTTTATTGGCGGCATCATACCGTACCGATTCCGGTACCTTTAAAAGGGTATCTGTTTCCCATAGTTTTACCAGCTTATGTTCCTGCGATTGTGCTGTGCCGTACAGCAGAATAAAACTGAAAAGAACGGCGCATAATAAAGAAGGTTTCATGTTAAGAATGGTTTATAGTTTTTGAATACATTGTCTTACGGTAAAGATAGCGGTGCAGTATCTTTATCAAATATAAAAAATAAAGCACTGGCAACCCCGGAATTGTTGCCAGCGGGTGCTGGCCAGCGGGGGAACAATCGAACGTTCGTAAATCTCAAATTTCATGCTTTCGTCAGCTCATTATTTACGGTTCTCCAAATTCCCAATGGATTGCCGTTTTTCAGTTCATCGGGCAGCAGGCTGTTTGGCCAGTTTTGAAAGCATAATGGCCGGGCAAATCGTTTAATACCATCGGCCCCAACAGAAGTAAACCGGGCATCGGTTGTTGCCGGAAAAGGACCGCCGTGCTGCATACTCAGGCATACTTCCACGCCGGTAGGTACGCCATTTATAATAATCCTGCCGCAACTGTTCTTAACCGTTTCTACCAATACCGCGTTATTGCGCAGATCCGTTTCCGTTGCTATCAGGGTGGTTGTTAATTGTCCTTCCATATGCTTTGCCACGGTACTCATTTCTTCCATGTCTTTACACCTTATTACAAGAGAGTAAGGCCCAAAAACCTCCTGGTGGAGTACGGGATTATTTAAAAAAGCTTCTCCCGTTGCCGAAGCAATAGTTGGGATGCCCTGGTTTTCCCGTGGCGGTTGCTGTGCTATGGCAACCGGATGTACCTGATCCTGTGCCAATGCTTTGGAACGGTTGGCGGCAAAGGCTTTGGCTATGCCGGCGTGTAGCATAGCGGAAGGCGCCAACTGCTCTATTTCGTTACCCAGGGCAGTTATGAATTTTTGAAGATCAGCATTATCAATACCAATGATCAACCCGGGATTGGTACAAAACTGGCCGGTGCTGAGGGTAATAGAGCCGGCATATAATTTGGCTTGCTCAACAGCCGATTGACTGAGCTTTTCGGGAAGCAGGTATACCGGGTTAATGCTGCCCATTTCAGCAAAAACAGGTATGGGCTCTTTGCGCCGGGCTGCCCAGTCGAACAGGGCTTTACCACCTGTATAGGAGCCGGTAAAGCCAACAGCTTTGGTATGTGCATGCATTACCAGGCTTTCTCCCACTTCAAACCCTGCACCATACACGTGGGCAAATATACCATCGGGCATTTTGCTTTGCTGCGCTGCTTTTAAAATGGCTTCGGCCACCATTGCAGACGTTTGTGCATGCGCCGGATG
>CAYVEI010000325.1:0-1315 GCA_964450515.1 uncultured Terrimonas sp.
AATATGCGGCTTAGCGCCGGCGAGAAAGAAAAAGCAGCCGGGATATTTGAAGCTTTGTCCTATATCGGCCAAAACATACAACCCGGTGCCCTGGAAGATACGCTGGCACAGGCCGGCAATATACTTACCCGGCATGAATTACGGGCAGACTACGTAAAAATAGCCACAGCCGGAGATCTCCGGCTTATTGATAACTGGAACGGAGAAACTGAAATTGTGGCATTGATTGCCGCTTATATGGGTGAAGTAAGGTTGATTGATAATATGATATTACCGCTTAATTTTGCAGGCTATGCAAATTGAAATACTGAAATCAAAAGTACACCGGGCGGTTATTACGGAGGCCAACTTAAATTATATAGGAAGCCTTACATTAGACGAAGACCTGATGGATGCCGCGAACCTGATCGAAAATGAAAAAGTACAGATCGTTAATGTAAATAACGGCGCCCGCATTGAAACCTATTTAATTAAAGGAAAATGCGGTTCAGGCGTTTGCTGCCTCAACGGACCCGCCGCCAGGCAGGGTGCCGTAGGTGATACCGTTATTATTATCTCTTACGCCACCATGGATTTCGAAGAAGCCAAACAGTTTAAGCCGGCTATAGTGTTCCCCAAAGAAGGAAACCTGCTGCATTGATGGTAAAGGGAAAACATCTATTTTTTATCCGTCATTTACTCATAACATGAGAAAAAAAACAGCAAATGCCCTCCAGTATATTTTATTCTTAGGCCTGGGCATTTTTCTGCTGTGGTTAAGCGCGCATAACCTTTCGCCTGAAAACAGGCAGCATTTAACCGGGGCATTGTATAATGCCAATTACTGGTTAGTAATACCGGCAATGATATTATTAATGATCAGCCATTACAGCAGGGCGTTACGGTGGAGGATCCTTATCCGGCCGCTTGGCTATAGCCCATCTGTTACCAATACATTTTTTGCTACCATACTGGGCTATTTTTTTAATCTCCTGGTTCCCCGCCTGGGAGAAGTAATGAAATGCACCATTTTGTCAAAACACGAAAAAATTCCGGCCGATAAGCTGATCGGTACTATGGTAACAGAACGGGCATGTGATTTTTTATGCCTGCTCATTATTATTGCCATTACGCTGTTTATCCAGTTTGATATTATTCACCAATACGCGTCTGTTCAGTTCCATAACATATTGTACGATGCGCATGGGCAGTTCAAAATATATAAAATGGCTATTATCATAGGTCTTGTAGCTGCCGTTATTGCTGTTCTGTTCTGGATGGCAAAGATCTTTGCTGCCTCAGGATTCATACAAACCATAAAAAGGTTACTGAAAGG
>CAYVEI010000325.1:1415-3931 GCA_964450515.1 uncultured Terrimonas sp.
GCCCAAACGGGAATCATTATTTTTGCAGGGATAGTTTGTTTACTTTTATTGCCTGTTATAAACCGGAGCAAATATGAAATACCCAGAGCTGATCAGTAATAAGATACTAACATTTGATGGTATACGGCACCAGGTGAAGCGCTGGCGGCTTTTAGATAAAAACATTGTTTTTACCAATGGCTGCTTCGACATTTTGCACGAAGGGCATCTTGAAATATTATCCCAATCTGCGGCTTTGGGCGATATACTGATTGTAGGCGTTAATACCGACAATTCCGTAAAAAAGCTAAAAGGACCAAACAGGCCGGTAAATAAAGAGCTGTTCAGGGCAAAAATGCTTGCTGCATTAACCATTGTAGATGCTGTGGTATTGTTTGATGAACCTACTCCGCTCGAACTTATCCGGATAATAGCCCCCGATACGCTTGTTAAAGGAGGCGATTATGCTATTGACCAGGTAGTGGGCGCGGAAGATGTAATTAAGAACGGGGGAGAAGTAAAAATAGTGCCGCTTGTAAAAGGATATTCCACCACTGCACTTATACAAAAGATACAGGAACTGTAAAAGGATTTTACCAAAACTTAATATTCGCCTCATATTCTGTTTACTTATTTTTACCAAATAAGTTGGGCTATATGATAAAAGCGAAAGGCAAAACAATTGTGCGTGATATCAGTTGGCTGGCATTTAATGCAAGGGTATTACAGGAAGCCGCCGATCCCGCCGTTCCTATCAAAGAGCGCATAAAGTTTTTGGGTATATTTTCGAATAACCTGGATGAGTTTTTCAGGATAAGGGTAGCGGCATTAAAAAGAATGCAGGAGCTGGGAAAAAAGGCCGGCATGCATCTTGAACAGGATCCCCGGAAAATATTAAACCAGATACATCTTATTGTACTGGAACAAAGAAGCGAATTTGACAGGATATGGAAGATCATTTTCAATGAACTGAAACAGCAGCAAATTTTCTTAGTTACTGAAAAGCAACTGAACAGGGAACAGCAAAAGTTCGTTCGTGCGTTTTATGATGAAGAAGTGGCATCCTCCATCATTCCGCTGATGATCCAAAATATCAAAAGCTTTCCTTCCCTGCGCGAAAAAGGCATCTATCTTGCGGTAGCATTATCAAAGAAGGATGCTGCGTACAAAAAAAAATACGCTTTAATTGAAGTGCCCACAAAGGTGATCCCCCGGTTTGTGCTCCTCCCGTCTAAGCCGGGAACCCATTACCTCATCCTGCTTGAGGATGTGATCCGGTTTTGCCTTCCCCATATTTTTTCCTTCCTGGGCTACGACCGGTATTCGGCTCATGTTACAAAATTAACCCGCGATGCGGAGTTTGACCTGGATACTGACATGAGCATTTCCTATACCCAAAAAATAAGGAAGGGGTTAAAAACGCGAAAAAAAGGCAAGCCTGTTCGTTTTTTGTACGATAAGGACATTAACGCGGAACTGCTTGAGTATCTTATCCAAAGGTTGAACCTTAAATCCAAAGATGCGATCATCCCCGGAGGACGAATACATAATTTCAGGCATTTCATGGATTTCCCGGAATCTGTTTTTGAGCAAAAAAGCCTGCGCAAAAAAGCAATTATACCCCCGGTATTTAAAAATGTAAACCGGGTTACCGACGTTGTGCTGAAACGGGATATAATGCTGCATTTTCCTTACCATTCTTTTAATGCGGTAATTGACCTGCTAAGGGAAGCGGCCATGGATCCGCATGTGTTTGAAATAAAAATTACTGCTTACAGGCTGGCCCCCGCTTCTAAAATCATTAATGCCCTGATCAATGCCCGGAGAAATGGTAAAAAGGTAACCGTAATGCTTGAGCTGCGTGCCCGCTTTGATGAGGAAGCCAATTTAGGGTGGAAGGAAC
Source organism: uncultured Terrimonas sp. (assembly GCA_964450515.1). Classification (GTDB taxonomy): domain Bacteria; phylum Bacteroidota; class Bacteroidia; order Chitinophagales; family Chitinophagaceae; genus Agriterribacter. The sequence goes on from CAYVEI010000325.1 coordinate 3,298, forward strand.
GCCTGGAAGATGAAGGTGTGCTGGTACTGCTGGGCGTGCCCAATATGAAAGTGCATGCCAAGCTATGCGTGATCAAAAGAAAACAGGCAAATAAGATCATCCAATATGGTTTCGTTAGCACCGGTAACTTCAATGAAAAAACGGCTACCTTTTACGGCGATCATTGTCTGCTCACTTCCAACCGCAATATTATGGCTGATATCAACCGTGTTTTCAGCTACCTGCTACAGCCTAAAACGGGAGCGCATTTTCTTAAGGCCTGTAAAACGTTACTAATAAGTCCGTTATCCATGCGCAAACAACTCGCCATCCTCATTAATCAGGAAATTAAGAACGCAAAGAATGGCAAACCTGCCGGCATACTGTTAAAAATGAATGCGCTTTCGGATGAAGCCCTGATCAATAAGCTTTATGAAGCGGCATTTGCCGGCGTGGAACTGCGTATGATCGTAAGAGGCATCTGCTGCATGCTTACCGGAAATAAAAAATTCAAAGCTACCGTAAAAGCTGTAAGCATTGTAGACGAGTACTTAGAACATGCAAGGGTAATGATATTCCATAACGGCGGACGGCAAAAAGTGATGATCTCATCTGCCGACCTGATGGTAAGAAATCTGGATCACCGGGTGGAAGC
>CAYVEI010000326.1:0-3894 GCA_964450515.1 uncultured Terrimonas sp.
CCATCGGTAAGCAATATCACCACTTTACTTTTAGCTTCGCTGCTGCGCAAGCGGTCAACGCTGGTAGCCAGCCCCGAACCTATTGCCGTTCCGTCTACCAAAAAACCGCCATCCACCTGGTATATCTGCGATTCTAATACGGCATGATCCCCGGTAACCGGGCATTGCGTAAAGCTCTCCCCCGCAAATATTACCAGTCCTATCCGGTCTGCCGGCCGGTTGCGCACAAAATCTCCCGCTACTTTTTTGGCTGCTTCCAGCCGGTTAGGATGAAAATCCTGGGCCAGCATGCTACCGCTTACATCTAAGCACAATACAATATCTATTCCTTCACCTTCCACATGCTTTTCATCATTATGGATCTGCGGCCTGGCCAGCGCTAATATAATACAGATAAGGGCCAGCAGCCGCAATACAAAAGGGAAATAGCGCAGTTTGTTTTTAAGCGAACGGGTGTTGCGAAAGCTTTTAAGCGAAGAAACCATCATGGTACCCCGCATCCTGCCGGCATAGCTGATGTACCACCCTGCCAATACCGGAATGATCAGCAACAGGAACAATACCCCCGGATTCGCAAATTCAATATGTTCAAAATAGGCTTTGAGCAACTTTTATGGTTTTAAATGATCGAGCGCCTGTATCGTTTTTTCAATGGTATGCAGTGACGCCGCGGCCTGATCGCCTTCCGGCCGGTATTTGGCGAACTTAACGGCGTCGGCTATGCGCAATGCTTCCGCTGTTTCACTTACCGGCGTATTGCCCTGTATGCGCTTTAATTGCAGTAACAGCTCGGCGGTTGTTTTTTGCATTGCGGGGGTTTGAAATTTCCTTTCCATATACCGTTTAAAGATGCCGGTTAGTATACTGTAATACTTTTTCCATTCGCCCCTGCCTGTTAACTGTTCGGTCTCTAACTGCCGGAGCCCGTTCATTGCCTCCTGCAAAGGCGTAAGCGCATTAGCAGGCGCCTCTGCGGCTGGTTTACCCGCTCTTGATTTTAACCATAACCATACTAAAACGCCCAGCGCTATTAATGATAATACGCCGGCTACCCAATACCACCAGGGTGTTTTTTCCTCCGGCACATCTATAATTTCCCTGATGTTATGATAAGTGCTGTCTTTTAACTGTACGGGCACAATGGTTAGCGGCAGGGAATCGGTATGTATTGTTTGCTTGCTGATGGCAACCTTTACAGCGGGTATCACCCAAATGCCCGAATCAAAACCCGTAATGGTAAAAGACTGGCGATAGGTAGTAACGGAGGCTTCCATTACAGAATCCATTGGCGTTTTGCTCAGCACTTCAAGATGATTGAAACTATCCGGCAGGCTGAACCATTTTGTTACGGGGCGGCCGGGGCTGGTTTTTATCTCAATATGCAATTCAACGGGCTCCCCGATCAGCACATGATCGCGGTTCAGGGAAGCTTTTATGGTTGCGGAAGAAGACTGGGCGGAAGCAGCAACAGTAAAAAAAAGACAACAGGCCGGCAGGGTAATGCGGTTTAGTAAACTAATAATCCTTTTAATATATCTACATTTCTTCATTGCAGGCAATGGGGCGGTAATTTTATTTTGCCACCTTTTTTCTCTTTGAAAAAAACCGCTGTAATACTTTTACATAATCTTCATCTGTTCGCAGGTAAAGCAGGTCGGCGCCCGATTTTAAAAAAGAAAGCCTGCAGGCTTCTTCGTTTCGCATAAACTGCTCATGATAATTATACTGTACCATTTTGTCGTTGGTATCAATCCATTGGGTGCGGCCTGTTTCCGCATCCTGTACCTGCGTCATTCCTATCTCGGGCAAATCCATATCCATTTTATCGTACACTTTAATACCAATTACATCGTGGCGGTTACCGGCAACCCTCAGGGGATCATCGTACTGTTCTACCATGAAATCGCTTAAAATAAAGGCAATGCTTTTTTGCTTAACGGCGGTATTAAAGAACCGTACCGCTTCATTCAGGTTGGTGCCTTTGCCCTTAGGCTGTACCGTTAATAATTCCCTCACCACATACAGCGCATGCTCCCTGCCTTTTTTAGGCGGAATGTAAAATTCAACTTTATCACTAAAAAAAATAACCCCTACCTTATCATTATTATTTACGGCGGAAAAAGCCAGTACGGCGCATACTTCGGTGATCAGGTCTTTTTTGCGCTGCTGCACGGTTCCAAACAGGGAACTGGCGCTAATGTCTACCAGCAGCATCATGGTAAGCTCTCTTTCTTCTTCAAACAGCTTACTGAACGGAGCGCCCATGCGTGCAGATACATTCCAGTCTATAAACCGCACATCATCGCCTGCCGCGTATTCCCTTACCTCTTTAAACAGCATGCCCCGGCCTTTGAATGCCGTGTGGTATTCGCCGGTAAAGAGATTGGTAGTGAGCTTTTTGCTCCTGATCTCCAGTTCTTTTACTTTCTTTAATATGTCTGCTACGCTTAAAGTGTTGTCTGCACCTGCAGCGCTAACGCGTTTTTTTGTTTTCAAATTGTTATATTAGCTATCAGTTGAGTACTGCTCATAGTTGACCTGGAGTTTATGGTTTTTAGTTGTCCGGTAAAAGCAATAAAAGCCTTTAGCAGCCTGATTTTGCCTCACCCCAACCCCTCTCCGCCCGGAGAGGGGCTAAAAGACTCTCCTGTATTGGCTTTTATTTAACTTTCAAAAATTTTCTCCGGACAATAATAGTTTTAATTTTTTTTAATGTTGTCTTCCTTCGAATTTCGTGTTTCAGGTTTCGGATTTAAAATTTGAATTTTATTTGGTTCTTAGAGTTTCTTCCCTGAACCTTGTAACCTGTAACTGCATCTTGCAACCCTCACCCATTTTCAAATTTTCAAATTCCCTCATTTTCAAATTTATCACGGCACATTCACCGCTCTTAATATTTCTTCAACCACAATTTCGGCATTGATATTTTCCGCTTCCGCTTCATAGGTTAACCCTATACGGTGGCGGATCACATCTTTGGCAATGCTTCTTACATCTTCGGGAATTACATACCCGCGCTTGCTTAAAAAAGCATGTGCTTTAGCCGCCAGGGCCAGGTTAATGGATGCACGGGGCGATCCGCCGTAGGCGATAAGCGGTTTTAATTTATCTAACCGGTATTGCGATGGATTGCGTGTAGCGAAAACAATATCTAATATATAGTTCTCTATCTTTTCATCCATATATACCTCTCTCACCAGGTCTCTTGCCTGCAATACTTCCAGCGTGCTCACCACCTGTTTTACAGCAGGTATATTAACCCGGTTCAGGTTTTGGCGAACAATAAGCAACTCTTCTTCCCGGCTGGGATAATCTATCAGCACTTTCAGCATAAAACGGTCAACCTGTGCTTCCGGCAAAGGATAGGTGCCTTCCTGGTCAATGGGATTTTGTGTTGCCAGCACCAAAAAAGGTTCGTCTAATTTATAGGTGGTTTCGCCAATGGTTACCTGCCTTTCCTGCATGGCTTCTAACAGCGCGCTCTGCACTTTAGCGGGGGCGCGGTTAATTTCATCGGCCAAAATAAAATTGGCAAAAATAGGGCCCCTGCGCACCACAAATTCATGCTTTTGCTGGTGATAGATCATTGTTCCGATTACATCGGCGGGCAACAGGTCGGGCGTAAACTGTATGCGGCTGAATTTGGCGTTAACGGATTGCGCCAGCGACTTTATAGAAAGCGTTTTAGCCAGTCCCGGCACGCCTTCCAGCAACACATGTCCGTTGCTCAACAGCCCGATCAGCAGGCGGTTAACCATATATTGCTGGCCAACAATGATTTTAGCGATTTCGCTTTCCAAACGATCAACAAAGGAACCGGCCTCCTGTATCCTTTCATTTAACCGTTGAATATCTTCTGCGGTTTGTAATATCATTTATAATGCGGATTTATAC
>CAYVEI010000327.1:0-3864 GCA_964450515.1 uncultured Terrimonas sp.
CGCTTATGCTTACCGCTTCCCCGAGAAACTGCATAACAACGTCTCTTTTAGTTGCCCCCAGGGCCAGGCGCAAACCAATTTCGCGGGTTCGCTCCAGTACCGATGCCAGCATAATATTCATAATGCCTATGCCTCCAACGATTAATGAAATAGAAGCAATAATGGCCAATACCACATTGAAAAGCGCTTTTGTTTTTTGTTCCTGCTTTAATAAAAGTTCGGGCACCACAATTTCATAATCCTCAACCTGCTGGTGGCGCCTCGAAAGCAACCGGCTCAATATCTCTACCGTTGGCATCATCATTTCACTTTTATCAACATGCACCACTATCCTGTCTAACTGGTTATAGTTGGAGGGCGCCTGGTTTCTCCTGTACCGCATCATCCTTATTTTTTCCGCGGTTACTAATGAACGGTTGGCGTAGCGAATGAGCATGGTATTAACCGGCAGGTAAACCTCATTGTTAAGATTACGGATAGACAGCTTCTCCACATCCTTATCAGCAATGTTTTTGCTACCTAATACGCCTATAATTAAAAGCCAGGTGTTACCGCATTTCAAATATTGTCCTACAGGATCTTTACCTGCAAAAAGTTTTGTTTTAATATTCTTCCCTATTACGCAAACCGGTTCGGCATTTTCCAGTTGCTGATCTGAAAAAAAGCTGCCTTCCGAAAGGGTTATACCTGTTGTTTCAAAATAGTAGTTCCTCACACCAATTAATTTGCCCCTCATGTTTAATCCGTCAAACATAAATTGGGTCTGCAATTCAATTTCGGGACTCACAAACTTAACCGTACTGATATTGTGCATTATATCATCTGCATCGGACATGTTTAAGCCGGGAGAAAAATTCTTTTTATCCTGGGGTTCTTTACTGTTAGAAGATGTGGCATCATCCCCGGAATTTCCATTATCGCTATTTTTCCGCGACTGATCTTCCATCTTGGATTTGATAATAACATTATTAGAGCCCACCTGTTTAATCTGTTCTAATATTTCTTTTTCCGCTCCTTTGCCAATAGCCAGCATGGCAATAACGGAAGCCACACCGAAGATGATACCCAGTGAGGTAAGGATGGCCCTGAACCTGTTTTGGAATAAAGCCCGGATACCAATGTCGAAGTTGAATATAACGCGTTGTAATCGCATGCTGCAAGAAGAGTGGTTAATGAAATATCAGTTCACAATAATTATCCCGCTGTTCCCGCCGCCACCCTGGGTTTTGCTTTCCTTACCGGCCTGATCTTTCAACCGTTTGGCATCAGCAGTATCAATACGAATCAACTGCTGGGGTTTTATTTCGGAGGTAGAATCAGGTTTGAACATTTTTAACCCGGTTGTATCAGACGGAAGGTTGTGATAAATCCTGTCGCCTTCTTTCAGCCCGTTTGTAATAAGCGCATTGCTTTCATTAACCGTATATACTTTTACATATTGCTTTACCAGGCTGCCATCTGCTCTTTTAAAAATGAAGCTCCCGTTCGCGTCATTGTACAGGGCTTCCAGGGGTACCTGCAACGCATCTTTATATTTCTCGGTTGCAATTTTGCAGCTCACCGTCATCGCGGGTTTTAGAATAGGGTCTTCGGTAAGCACATCAATCAGCACTTCAAAAACCTTAGCATCGCTGTTCGGCTTTTCTTCACCTATATTAGCAACGCTTTTTACAACCCCCTTCAGTTTTTTATCTGTGGCGGCGTCCAAACCAATATCAACCGCCTGCCCCACTTTTACTTTTTGTATATCTACCTCATTGACATACGTAAGCACTTCCATTTGCGTAAGATCGGGCAATGTTGCGAGGGTAGGATTCCATAATTCAATTTGGGTGCCCACGCTTTTCTTTTGCCCGTTCCAGTTTTTATCGTATACCAGCATCCCGCTTTTCGGTGCATTGATGGTAAGCTCGCTCAAAATACTGGTAAGTCCTTCCATATAGTTCGTTAGCTGTTTCAGATCGGACCCCAGTATCTCCATTTTGGTTTGCGTCTGGATCTGCTTGGTTTTATAATTATCTTTTTTTTGCCTGAGCGTCCGTTCCGCTTTTTCGTATTCTAACTGTACCCTTTTTATTTCGGCAGGCGCTTCATAGCGCGACTGTTCCTTTTCCAGTACTTTTTGTTCCAGGTCAAAACCAATGTTTACAATCTCATCGTGCAGGGTTCTCAGTTCCATCATGGTATCCAGCGAGGCCTGCTTTATTTCGGCATTCTTTTTATCAATATTGAGCTGCTGATCTTTTATCTTGGTCAGAACGTCCGAATTATCCAACGATACAACAAAGGCTCCTTCTTTTACCAATGTGCCTTCCGGTACCATATCGGCGATCTTGATCTGGTAAATGCCGAGTTGGCGTAGTTTTGTAGGCGCCGATATCATAGTCATGCTCTTGGAACGCAACTCTCCGGTAGTGAGAATATTCACTTCAAAATCATTTTTCTTTACTTCAACCAAGATATCCCTGTTCGTTTTTTTGTCGCGGAAGAAAAACGCGTAAGCTGAGGCTGATAATACCAATAGTATGCCTATTGATATAAGAATTCGTTTGATGGTCATACGAAGATTTCGCTTGTTAGAGTGTTAGGAATTTTAAAACTAAACCTATAGTTTTAAAACTTCATGAATAGTATGTTAAATAAAACAAAAATAAATATTAATGGAGGGATGCAGGAAAATTAAAATTCCATAAAATTATTTTGTAATTAGGAGCAGTCAGGTATCAGGTGGGTAGCTGCTAACGATAGGATGGATATTCCTTCTTTGACATCTCACAACGCTTTTGGTTTGGCTTCGGATTTTTTAGTTTGTGGTTTACCGTTGGGATTGGCTTCGAATTTCAGATTTGAAATTTGCCTGTCATGGGGAGCCCGCCCGCCGCGGCGGGGGACGAACCATCTGTATCTATTTGTTTTTTGTGATTTGGCTTTTGGTGCTTTTCCTTCGGATTTCGGATTTAATGCTTCGGACTTTGTATTTTATTTGGTTCTTGTTATTTGTCTTTTGGTTCTTTGTATTCCTTTCGGATTTCAGATTTCCGAATCCGGATTTACCCTGGCATCCTCTCTACTTCACATTTTCAATTACCATAGCGCTTGCTCCGCCACCACCATTACAAATACCGGCGGCGCCATACCTGGCATTATTTTGTTTAAGTACATTAATAAGCGTTACAATAATCCTGGCGCCGCTGGCACCTAAAGGATGACCAAGCGCAACCGCTCCCCCATTCACATTTACGGTTGCGGGATCGAGTTGCATTCTCCTGCTGTTTTCAATACTTACCACGCTGAAGGCTTCATTTATTTCCCAGTAACTGATGTCTTTCATTTGCAAGCCTGCTTTAGCCACTGCTTTCGGTACCGCTATGGAAGGAGTAGTGGTAAACCATTCAGGCGCCTGTTCCGCATCGGCATACGAAAGTATACGTGCAATGGGCCTCAGCCCCAGTGCGTCTGCATTTTCCCCGCTCATTAATACCAGTGCAGCGGCACCATCATTCATAGTGCTTGCATTAGCGGCGGTAACAGTTCCGTCTTTCTGAAAAGCGGGATTAAGCGAAGCTATTTTATCAAACTTCACATTAAAGGGTTCCTCATCTTCCCCAATCAAAACCGGGTCGCCTTTTCGTTGCGGCACTTCTACCGGTACGACCTCATCAGCAAAATGATTTTTCTCCCAGGCCTGCTGACTACGTTTATAACTCTCTACAGCAAACGCATCCTGCGCCTCCCGGCTAATGCCACATACGCTTGCACATAGCTCGGCCGCATTGCCCATTGCTTTACCATCATATACATCCGTTAGTCCGTCTTTTGCCAAACCATCTATCAGTGCCGTATTGCCATATTTATTACCCCATC
>CAYVEI010000328.1:0-3839 GCA_964450515.1 uncultured Terrimonas sp.
TATCCGGCAGAAAAATATCCGTTTATAAACGTTTATAAGTACTTATAAGCGTTTATAAATTAATTATTAAGCATGTAGATGTAGCGCCAATCAAAGTGTTGCCTGCTATGTTTTGGCGACCCTCTCCGACAATTTGACACATCATTAATAATGGCATACTTTTGTAGCTGTTCGACAGACTGTGAGCAGGAGTTCTTTATACAAGTTAAGCGGTTATAAGGGTTAAAACGGTGTAATCAAGGACGGACGCTTGATTAGTTCGGAATCTGAGATAAACAAGGGCTTTCAGGAGTTATTTCCAGCCAGTACCAGTTTATCAGCAAGACAACGGTTTGAATTAGCTTATGAGTTAAGACTGATATTACCATATTGGTTACGATTTGCAAAGCTAAGGCAACTATCTAAAATAGGATGCTCTGCACATTGAGAGAACTATGCCCTGCCTCGGAATATTTTTATGTTCAGTAGGTGTTATGCGAATTGTATTTGACTAGCCAAAAGCTCACAGTCTTTTTTATGAAGCAAAAGAATTGGTTTAAGCCAAAAGCTTTTACACATATTACCCAAAAATTATCCCTGCAGGACGGTGATTGGATAAAGGATTATGTTTCTGACCCGAAGAAAATTGAAGAACATAAATTCTACCCTTTAATTCACAGAACGATTATTTTAAAACGCTTTAAAGACAGCAAAGACAAGCAAGGCGGAAAAGTCAAAAAGCATCATACATTTGAAGGCAACGTCAGGAAACCAAATGTAAAATATCGGGAAATATATTATCCTAACCACTTAGATGCACATATTTATTCCTACTACACTCAAAAGATATTAGAGCCGCTTTACGAAGCTCAATTAGTTAAAAACCCAGAACTCAATGATAGCGTACTTGCTTATCGGCGTGTTCCATTAAGCGACAACTCTAGATGTAAATGCAATATTGATTTTGCCAATGAGGTTTTTGAAGAGATAAAAAAGACTAAAGGAGAAATAGCCGTACTTGCCTTAGACATTAGCAAGTTCTTTGATAGCCTTGACCACAAATTATTAAAACAGGCCTGGACAAAACTTCTTGGCAGAACAGATTTAGAAAAAGACCACTACAATGTATTTAAAAATCTTACGCAGTTTACTTATGTTGAAATAAAAGATTTATTAAAGGAATTTGGCTTTAAGCATCCCAATCAACTTATTCAAAAAGAAGTTGACTACTTCATAAAGAACGGCGAAGAATTTCGGAAAAGAATAAAGGAAAAGGGGTATCTCAAATCAAATCCCTTTAGAAGCAAGAACATTGACGCCAAAACAGAAAAGAAAAAAGTTATCGGAATACCACAGGGGACGCCAATCAGTGCATTTTTAGCTAACCTCTATTTGCTTCAATTTGACATTGAAGTGTTAGACCTACTAAAAGACTCACACAGTATTTACAGACGATACTCAGACGATATCCTTGTAATTTGCCCAAAAGACAGTTATCAAGATATTGAAAAGAAACTTTATGACCTGATTACAAAATTTGAACTTATAATTCAACCAGTAAAAACTCAACGTAGCTTTTTTACTGACGGCAAATTGCAAAAAGGCCAAAAGCCGGTTTCATATTTAGGATTTCAATTTGACGGCAATCGAAAATTGATTAGGTCTGCAAGCCTTTCAAAGTTCTATCGAAAAATGAAATCTAGTGTAAAATTTAGGGCGTTTAAAGCATCGCTGGCAAAGGCTAAAAGTCGTAAGAAAGGAATCCGGATAGACACGACACTTCATAGAAAAAAACTTTACGAGCAATTTTCATTTTTAGGTTCATCAAAGTCAGACTTAAAAAAGAGGAACTACATTTCATATGCAAACTTTGCAGCAAGAATTATGGACAGCCCTCATATTCAGAATCAGCTTTCAAATGCTTGGGACATTTTGCATAAGGAAATAGACAAACAAGAAAAAAAGCATAGGCTACCTCGACTAAAGCAACACAGCAGGCAACAAAAGTATTTGCAAAAGCAGGGCAAGACAATGTAACATCAGCTATGTGCAAGTATGAGCAGCAGTTCCGGCTCGACGTTCAATTTTCAGCTTTAGTTCTTAACTTCAACAACATATTTTCAATTGGGCATTTGTACCGGGCTGGACAATCAAGGAATTCCCAGCCTTCGCAAATACTCAGACGTTGGCAGCAACCTTTAAGACGAAATCAAATAAATAACAAATAAAATGAAAAAGATAATATTAATTATTTCAGGGTGCATACTGATGACGAATATTCGGGCACAAAACAATTTGCGAGACTTGATTTTGTCATGCGACATTCCACAACTCAAACCAGTTAAACAGCTTTCGGTAGATAAAACGGAGAGTGTTAATGAACCTGACGAAAATGGCATCAATAGACCATGTTATTATGAAACTTGGTCGGAGGTTACCGCATTTGACGAACTCGTGTCGTTAAACCCCAATAATAATACTATTTGGCCAGGTGCAGCCATACAAGGAAAATCACTTCAAAATGGTTCATTAGACCTAATTTCATTAAATCGAAACGGAGGTAGGATAACTTTAACAGGCTTGAATTTCAGCGACAGTAAACCGAATTATGCTGATGTTAATAGAGTTTCTGAAGCGGACATAAAAGAAGCGATAAAAAAACTTACAAATAGACCCAATCCAATAACTGATGCAAGTTTTGCTTATTCAAGCTCTCAAATATATAGTATAGAAAATGGTTTAACAAGTATGGGATTATCTGCGAGTTGGGCATGGGGTTCATTTGGAGCACAACTTTCAAACACAAATTTTAATAGTAAAAATGTTTTCGTTGTTAAATTAACACAGAAATACTATTCGGTATCTTTTTCAGACCCTGTTTCACCCGAAAGTATATTCAGACGAAATGTACGAATAAATGATGCAAAACTTTATATGGAGAAAGGGAATCCGCCAGCTTTAATCACCAACGTCAATTATGGTCGAATAATACTTTTGATAATAGAAACATCAGAAAGTGCAGAAAGCTTTAAAACTGTATTGAACGCCTCCTTTAGTGGGTGGGCGGTTAATGGAAGTGCGAATTTTACGGAAGAACAAAGTAGAAAAATTCAAAATTCTGACATTAAAATATTTGCGATTGGAGGCGACTCAAAATTAGTTGCAGAAGTTATTACAGCAAGTGATGGAAAAAGTAAGTTAGATAAGCTGAAAGAATACATAGAAAAAGGTTCTTCGTTTTCTATAAACTCAACAGGTGTTCCCATTGGATACAAAGCTATTTATTTATCCAATAACCATGTTGCTGCAATAAATTCAGCATCTGAATTTAAGAAGGTCAAATGTGATTTTGCGCCATATAGAAAACCTTTGAAGGTTACAGTTAATAAATTTATTACCCGAGACGTTACAGATGATGATGAAGACATGGAGTTTTCATATAAAATTCAGTTCATAGGACAAAATGACCAGTTGCTTGATGAGTTTTCAAACCATAAACCAGTAACTTATGTTGAAGAGCCTGGGAAAGTAGGTGGTGAAAAGGACGGAGTAAATAGATTCTTTGTTAATGAAAACAAAACAGTAAATCTTCCTGTGTTTAAAGTAAGATGTATTGTTTGGGCAAAGAGTGATGATGGTGACTGTGAAAAACCTTGGGGTAGAGGTGGTAAATCTGTTTCAAGAGACTTTAAATTAGAAGACTTCGATAATACTCAAGTATTTAGTGCTTGGAATTGTCTTGATTTACATATTAAGATAGAATAAGGCTGCTGCCAATAACTAAGCTTTCGTTTCGTCCGCAGGGCGAGAAATGAAAGCGATGTTGAACGAAACTTACGGTTGCCGCTTTTGCATTATGG
>CAYVEI010000329.1:0-3829 GCA_964450515.1 uncultured Terrimonas sp.
ATCCTGCCCCGTTTTAAATCCAATATCCTATGAAAAACCAGACATATAACGATATACCTGATTCTTATATTGTTGCAACAAAAAATTATTTCCAGGTTTGTATAAAACCCTTCCTGTATGTTTCAAAAGGGGTTTTGCCGTAATGATCTTCACCAAAGTATTTTAAAATAAGCTCCATATCGGGTGGCTTTAAATATCCCGGGATCACCTGCGGGGCCGAGCCATCGGCAGGTAAAATAACAGTTGAAGGATAGGAAAGCTGTCCGCCGGTTAACAGAATGGCGTAATCGTGTACCCTGTACTGGTCGTTATATTTGAATTGCCGTCCGCGCCAGGTAAGCACTTCCCTTGTTTCCGCATTTAATTTTACAGGATAGAATTTATCCTTAAGATATTGAATAACATCAGGGTTAGTATAGGTGTTCCTGTCCATTACTTTGCACCAGCCGCACCAGTCGGTATACAGGTCAATAAGGATGTCTTTTTTTTGAGTTGCCATGCCGGCTTCTGCCTGTGCAAGGGTTAGCCATTCCAGCTTTTCATTCTTGCGGGAAGTAATTATGGTGGTGTCTTTGTAATGATAAAACATGCCTGCCGGCGTTTCGGCGCCGGGAATACAGGCAATTAGGCCAATAGAAAGGAAAATGCCGGATATTTGCATTGGATTCGTTTAATGATACAAATATAACTCACAATTGAAGCGAAAAATTGTTATTGCTGTTACCGGCGCCAGCGGGTCTTTATATGCCCGGCAACTGGTTGATAAGTTATTAGCCATACCCGGGCAGTGGAATGAGCTTGCACTGGTAATTACAGACAATGCAAAAACAGTATGGAAAACAGAATTGGGTAACGATTCCTTTAATCAATATACTGTTAATATTTACGACAAAAATGATTTTAACGCACCTTTTGCCTCAGGTTCAGGCCAGTTTGATACCATGATCATTATCCCCTGTTCTATGGGAACCCTGGGAAGAATAGCCACCGGTGTTTCAAACGACCTCATTACAAGAGCTGCCGATGTAATACTTAAAGAAAGGAGAAAGCTGGTTTGTGTGGTAAGGGATACGCCCTATAACCTTATGCATATCCGCAATATGGAAACCGTTACTGTAGCCGGCGGAATTATTTGCCCCGCAACACCCTCATTTTACAGCCGCCCGCAAACCATTGAAGCGGTAGCCGCAACTGTGGTAGACAGGGTGCTTGATCTTTGCGGGTTTACTATTGCTTCATTTCGCTGGGGCACAAATAATGAAAACGCATCACCAGATCATCCCAAATAAATGTGGCGGTTATACCTTACTTTTTGCATATTGATTTCCTGTCATTCGTATAAAAAAATACAAACGCCGCTGGTGCAGGCTCCAATAACCGGCAGTGCATTTTATATGCAGTGTGCCTCCTGTAGCTGGTATCAAAGAGATTCCCTGGCAATGAAAGTTTTGCTGGAAGGTAACATGCCTGCTTTTTTGAAAAGATTTGTACCTGTTCATACAAGTATTATTTCCGGGGAAGGTAAAAAAATCCATGCGGTTTATTATGTGTCGCCCGATTACCTGAGCATAGGTAATGATACGGATTGGGCCCGCGTTCCGCTTACGCCAATGGCAGCGCAAAAAATAGCAGACACATTGCATTGTTTTCTGCCTACCCGTAAAATAGTGGATGATATTTATAAGTTCGCTAAGGTTACATTACCCCCGGTTCCCATGTACGCATTTCGCGACAGCACGGTTACCATGTGGCAGCATCACCTCATTATTGAAGGGCAGCGCAAAGGAAGAAAAGGATTGATTGCCGGTATTAAAAAAGATATAGTGATCAGCGGGGATATTGTAAAGAACAGTAAACCCAACCGCGTGGCTATCTATGGATGGCATTTACTGAACGGAAAACCCATACAACCTTTATATGCAGGTCATGTAAACTGGTATGTTGACTACAGCCACGGCATACGGCTCGTTTACCGTAAAATAAAAGTGAATGGAAAATGGATGGATTATGAAACACTGCTGCAGGACAAAACCCTGCAGCAATTGATTTGCGATGAAGCAGATTGTAATTTTTACCGTTATTAAACGGGTTGAAACTTGTACTCTGTACCTTGTATCCTGTGACCTGCAACTTGCAATCTCACACCTCCTACTGCAAATCTATCACTTCAACCCCGGGGTATTTAGCCGTATTAAAAACAAAAAAGCTGTTGTCTATTTTTGTGTTGGGAACAAAGCTGGTAACATGATATGCATAGCGGTTGCCATTTTTTTCAAACAGCCTTGTAGATACAATATTCTTTGTGGCCTTATCTACAAACACCAGCACTTTAAAAAATGCTTTGTTTTTATCGGTAGGCGTTAATTCTATTTCCTGTAATGTTTTGCTTCCTTCTTTTTTTTCACCATTCAGCTTATATAAAAAGTCTTTTTCATAAAAATTTGTAAATATTTTCTGAGGTGTAAAGCTCTCTCCGGCGGGGTCAAATTTACTCACCTGCACCTCGTTAGCGCTTTTATCATAAGTCCATATTTTCTGCGCATTACAAAAAATTTGCTGATCGGTTAATTCTACTTTATACTGATTTCCTTTCATATAAGCCGTTCCCTTTTTGGTTCCCTGCACTTTTCCCGCGGCATTTTCAATTTGCAGCACAAAATCAGCTTTTACCGATTGGTAGGTTTTAAATTTAGCCGTTACGCCATCTAATATTTTTTTAGCATCGGGATCATTGGTTCCCAGGGTATTAACGGAATTTTGCGCAAATCCTGTAATGGAAAACAAAGCCAGCAGCACTGTAATAGTTGATATTCCTTTCATTATTTTTTTATTGGGTGGGCAAAGATAGTTATTTCAAAGACTGTTGCAATAACCCTATAGTTTAAAATGAATTAGTGGTTACTGCGTATTTATTTAATTATTATAAGGCCTGCAAAAATGTATCCAGTTCCATTTCTGTTTTGAATAACACATCCCTTGCTTTACTTCCCTGGTTAGGTCCTACAATGCCCGCCGACTCTAACTGATCCATTAAACGGCCGGCGCGGTTATATCCTAATTTCATGCGACGCTGTAGTAAAGATGTGGAGCCAATCTGGCTTTGCACAATAAGCTTTGCTGCTTCTTCAAACAAAGGATCACGGTTGCCGGAATCAAAATCCCTGCCCTCCAGCTCTTTTTCGTCAATATATTCAGGCAAATAAAAAGGCTGGGGATATCCTCTTTGTTCACCGATAAAATCAACTACTTTTTCTACTTCCGGGGTATCCACAAAAGCGCATTGTACCCTTGTTATTTCCCCGTTATACGATACCAGCATATCACCCCGTCCTATTAATTGCTCTGCACCGCCCGTATCTAAAATAGTGCGGGAGTCAATTTTAGAAGAAACTTTAAATGCTACCCTGGCCGGGAAGTTGGCTTTAATGGTTCCGGTAATGATGTTAACCGAAGGACGCTGGGTGGCAATGATCAGGTGAATACCAACCGCTCTGGCCAATTGCGCCAGGCGTGCAATAGGCATCTCAATTTCCTTGCCCGCCGTCATAATGAGGTCGGCGAACTCATCTATTACCAAAACAATAAAAGGTAAAAACTGGTGACCTTTTTCTGGGCTGAGCCGCCTGGCCACAAATTTTTCATTGTACTCCCTTATATTGCGGCAGCCCGCTTCTTTCAGCAGGTCATAGCGGTTATCCATTTCAATGCACAGTGCATTGAGGGTGTGTACCACTTTTTTGGTATCTGTAATGATAGATTCTTCTTCTCCCGGAAGCTTGGCCAGGAAATGCTTTTCAATGAGCCGGTACAGGCTCAGCTCCACTTTTTT
>CAYVEI010000330.1:0-3829 GCA_964450515.1 uncultured Terrimonas sp.
TGGAGAGTTTCAGAAGAAGACTTCATGAAAAACAATATGAATAGTATCATCAGTGATCTGAAAGTTCGCGCCAGCTATGGTACTTCGGGCAACCAGGAAATAGGGCAATACCAGTCTATTGCACAAACGCAGCCAAGCACCACGGTGCTTAACGGAAGCCTCCAGTCAACCCTTATTCCAAGCTACCTCGGCAATCCCGATCTGAAATGGGAAATATCGTTGCAGGCCGATGCAGGCGTTGAGCTGGGATTGTTCAATAACCGGGTAATGCTAACTGCCGATTATTATAACCGCGTTACAAAAGATCTGTTATTGCAGGCACCTATTCCATGGTCGGCAGGCATGAACAACAATTTTGTGTATATCAATGTTGGCTCTGTTAGAAATGCCGGCATTGAATTGAATTTGAATACGGTTAATATCAGGTCGAAGAATTTCACATGGTCAACCAACTTTATTTTCGCCACCAACAAAAACAAGATCCTGAAGCTGAAGGATGGCGATGCCGATATATTCCCCGGTCCTAACTTCCTGGGGCAAACGAATATTTTGCGCGTAGGAGAAGCTATCGGCTCTTTCTGGGGCAGAACAAGGCTGGGCACTTATAGTGACAAAGAAGCTGATCTTGCCGCTTCACAAGGTCTAAAACCAGGCGATAGAAAATACCTGCTCAATCCCGATGGTTCTGAAAATTACAGCATCATAGGAAGGGCTTACCCCAAGTGGACGGGCAATTTCAGCAGTACCATGAATTACAAAAACTGGGATTTTACTTTCGACATCCGCTTTGTGCAGGGCGTAAATACAGCCGCTACATTTAAGCATTCTTCGGAAGACAGGCAAACGATCGCCAATAGTCTTAAAACGGTATTGGATGCATGGACACCGGATAACCAGAATACAATGGTGTCGCAGGTAAGGAATTATAAATTTGCGCAGGACTCCAAATTTGATACCTGGTGGGTGGAAGATGGTTCTTTTATCCGGGGGCAGAATTTTGTGCTGGGCTATTCATTGCCATCTCACACTTTAGACAGGCTTAAAATAAACAGGCTGAGAATTTATGCAAGCGTTCAAAACCTGTTTATCATTACCGATTATACAGGGTACGATCCGGAAGTGGACACTTATAACAGTTCTTACGGCGCCAACGGTTCATTTTCACAGAACCTCGACTTTTTCTCTTATCCACGTCCACGCGTATGGAACTTAGGTGTTACGCTTAATTTCTAATTTCAAAACAAATGAATATGAAAAAGATCATATATTATATAGCTATCGGGGCGGTTGTTTTCCTGGCCGCTTCGTGTAAAAAGTTCTTAGAAGAAGAACCTACGAATTTTATTACGCCCGGATCGTCTTTGTCGAGCGTTAAAGTTGCCAGGGCTTTTGCCAATGCCTGTTACCAGAACCTGCAGGGTTCCATGCTGGGCGGTCAGCCATCCTCTTATGGCGGAAACACCTGGAACCTGATGGAATTTATGACCGGCAAATCGAACAGCGATCTGGGTCAAACGAACTTCACCCTGTTCCAGAATCTCAGTTATAATGCCACTTCTTTTTATGTGGATACCTGGTGGCAAAATCTTTATAAAGGTGTAGGCGCATGCAACCAGGCAATAGAGCAGATACCCGGCATTATTGCACCGGGATTGACAGATGAAGCCAAAACCAACCTGCTGGCAGAAGCACATACGCTGCGGGCTTTGTATTATTTTTTCCTGGTAAGAATGTACGGCGCGGTTCCCGGCGTAACGGAAGTGCCTAAATCGGTAGATGGATTAAACCTTCCGCGTACCCCGGCAAAAGAGATATATGATAATATCATAATCCCCGATCTGCTGCTGGCAGAACAATCAACGCTTCCGTGGCAGGATAATACAGGTTTGGTTTCCATGAGCACAGTAAAATCCATCCTGGCAGATGTATATCTTACCTATGCAGGCGCTGCAATCAATGGCGGGGATGCCGCTTATGCCGAGTCGGCCAAACGTTCCAAAGAAGTGATTGATAATGGCGGCTACTCGTTATTCCCCGAGTATACGGATATGATTAACCCTGCTAATAAAAACAAAGGGGAATTTATTTTCCAGGTGCAATATGCTGCCAGCGTACCTTCCACCAATCCGTTAACACCTTTAACCATTCCCAATTATTCGGGTATTTCCAAATATTCCGATGAGTATGGATCGGTATATCCTACTGCAGAGTTCATCGCATCTTTTCCGGCAGGCGATAAACGTGCAAAGGAACGCCAGTTTTTTTACAGCAGCTATCCCAGTGCAAAATCACCGGGAACAGTGGTAACATTTAAGGGTCCTTACATTTACAAGTGGTTCGATGTTGACGCGGTTACCAATACCGTAAAGTCGGATCTGAACTATACATTATACCGGCTGGCGGATGTGATGCTAATGTATGCTGAGGCATCTAACCGCGCCGAAGGCGCGCCCAATTCAAAAGCAATCCAATATGTGAATGACATACGGCAGAGAGCCGACCTTACACCCATTGGCTCCATGAGCCAGGATGCTTTTGAGAAGGAAGTTTGGTTACAGCGGTATTATGAATTGTGTTTTGAAAATAAAATGTGGTTTGATATGCTGCGAACAAGAAAAGTACACAATGACGTAACCGGTAACTGGGATGATTTTATTGGACATACGACGGTATTTAATGCAACATTTTCGGAGAAACAATTATTGTTCCCTGTACCCAAACAGGAGATAGATGTTAATCCTAACCTGTTGCCAAACAACCCGGGTTACTAAAGTAAATATAGTGTGGCTATTCATTGATAAGGGGCTGCTGTTAAAAAGGGCAGTCCTTTTCTTTTTAAACATGCAGGTGCGGTACGAATATTACACTATAAAGCGGAGGTTACAAAAAACTGCCGCCTGAATAAAAAATCATTTGTAAATGCTCGTATCCTAACAGGAGAACAGACCCCGTTCGCCGGGATCGTTTTGGCGAAGCATGGTGGGATAAGCCTGCGGATGGGGCGGATAAAAAGGTATTCCCGATTCCTAACCAGGCTATAAATGCAAGCCTGGAGCTATAATGGATTGCGAAGCTCATCTACTGAAACTTTTTTTCCATCCATCATCGTTTGATGCAAAGAAATAATAGCCTGCCTGCCCTGTGCATCGGAAGGCATATTTATAATGGCGCTGCCTTTTGAACGCCCGTTAAACTTGTTGCGGACTACCATTACAGAATCCACGGTACCGAAAGGAGAAAATAACTTCCTTACATCAGCATCAACGGTATTAAGGCTGATATTGGATATTTGTATATTCATATAAAAACTTTCCGGATAAATTAAGGATATAAAACAACACTACCTATTTTATTATTAGATAATGGAACAAAGTTTACCCGGATATCAAAAGTGTAATAGTCATTACCATTGATTGTTTACCGGAACATTGGGCGTTTGTTTGCTCCTTTTTGCCGTCATGTTTTTGGCTCTTTTTTCCTGGCCAATGAAATAGGAGGGAGAGTATCTTGAAAACAACATGTCTTTTATTTTTGATAGCAGGCTCATGCGCCGGAATGCTACTATCTTACTTAACTGGTGTGAAAGACAAACAGTAAACTCGTGAGCCGGCAATGCCAATGCCGCCTGGCTAATGTTAATGGTATATCTGCCAAAAAAGCTAAGCTCAGATTCTATAGTGTGATTCATTAACTCCTCTTTTCTTAATCTGATATTACATCCGTAAAGATCCTGATACAAATTGAATACTAAATGTTTTAAAATTTTCTCCGCGTCAGTAATTGTCATATTCCGGCAGGTAAACCCCTGCTGAGTTTAATGGTTGCAAAA
>CAYVEI010000331.1:0-3800 GCA_964450515.1 uncultured Terrimonas sp.
GTAACAAATCAATTTCTTGTCTAAAAAATACTAACAGTTGTTAATATCTTTCTTTGGCAACTATATACGTGTTGGGACAAGGTAAAAAAAGGGGGCTAAGTTGTTTTCATGAATTGATCTTTAAGGTTGGATTCGTACAGGTCTATTACCTTGTCTGCCAAAACTGACAAGTCTCTGGACATGTTTCGGTTTTTGGGTGGGTATCCCTTGTGTAATTTTACAATACTAACTTTGGTCATGTTGTTTTTTACATAGCTAATCGCCTCGGCGTAATCATAATCCCCGCTAATTAGTATAACCTTATCGCATTTCCTTTCAACACTAAGTGAAATCATTTTAACCGCCAGGGCTATATCTACTCCCTTTTCTCCATTATATTCTTGGGAGTACGGGTTAACTTTCACAATCCCCCTTTTCACAATTTCAATATCTGAATTTTCCAAGCACAACTGGTCGTAGTTATATTCTATATTTGAAAACCTCTTTTTCTGCTCTTGTAACCACGCCTCTGCTTTTCGGGCATCTTCTTCTATTTTAGCTAATGTGCCGGGGTTTATTGATGAATGATTACCGTTCTTGTAATCATGATAACAGGGCTTATAGCATTTGTACACAATCTGATTTCTAATAGCATCGCCGCTGAGATGCCCATCCAGTATCCTTTGGGGTCTAAACCAATATGCTCTTATAAGTTCATCGCCGGAATCAAGGAAAGATTTAAATAAAACAGGCCAATCTATTTGCCTCTCCTTTAATCCGATGCTTTGGAGTCCATAAAATAGATTTTGTCCATCAATAAGTATCACTACTTTTTTATTCATGTGCCTATGTTAAAGAGTGGAAACAAATAAGGCCACTTTCGTGGCCTTTATAATTTCAGGGCAAACGCCCCGTGATAATCACACTTTCGTGCATGCTAATCTAATAATTTAACGTAAAAATAGTGCCAAATATGATACTTCCAAATAAAATTATATTTTTTTAGAGTTTGGGATTATGACTTACCTATCAGTTGATTGTACTTTAACCTTCCATCACTGTTTTGCAAAGTTACATCAAATCTTTCATAATCCTTAATATCCCTGCTGTTGTACCGGGCAGCAAATTCATCGCAATAGCGCTGTAAATGCTGTGGGCTTACTTGGTGGAATATTCCGATAATACCACGCTTTAACAGGCTCCAAAAGTTTTCTATACCATTGGTATGAAATCCACCTTTCACATATTCCCCCTTTTTATGGTCTACAACTACGTGCTGAAATTCTGATTTTGTTTTCAGAAATGCATACATGGCAAAACCATCTGTTACCATAGTAGAACCTTTTTGCACGTGCTGATCTATTAACGCTTTTGCATGCTTCTTTGTAACCCATTCGGTCACTTTTACAACAACCTTACCACCAGTTTCAACGATACCAAAAACAGGGGTTTTTACATCTTCATTGCGCCCCTGTGTATTTTTAGTTCTTTTGCTTGCATGCTTATTCCTTTCTTTGCCACCCACATACGTTTCATCTATCTGCACTTCATTAGCCAGCATTTGCGGAGCTTTTTCTTTCAGCATTTCACGAACACGATGCAATAAAAACCATGCTGATTTTTGGGTAATACCTAATTGCCTGCTTAACTGCAATGAGCTAATACCCTTTTTTGATGAAGTACACAAGTAAATAGCAGCAAACCATGTTCTAAGCCCAATTTTTGAGTTTTCATATATAGTACCTACTGTTACTGTAAATTTCTTGTGGCACTCCTTATCCCTGCATTTAAAGCCCCTGTTAGTTCTGTATGGGTCTACAACCCCGCAAAATGGACACGCAGGTGTACCACCCCAACGCTGTTGCTCCAGGTATATCCGGCAATCTTCATCAGTTTTGAAGAAGTCTAATAATTGTACTAATGTTTTGAATTTACTTTCCATTTTAGGCGTTTGATGGGACAAATATACAGGTCCTTGAAATATCTTCCAAATTTTACTTAGAATATTTTAATAAAAACGTAGAAAAGTTTTGTTCTATTCAAATATATATATGTACCTTTGTGGTCTAAACGCTACGGACCATGGCAAACGATGTTAAAATAGATTATTACCCGACCCTTGATGACGCCAGAACAAAGGCAAGGATATTGGCGGATGAGGTTGGTAATGCAAGTTTATTCCCGGTGACAATATTTAAGCAGGGAACAAGAAATTTCATTTCTACTGTTTTTTCGGTTCACTTTATCGTAAATAATTTGAAATTCAATTCTACTGAAAAGGATAAAGGGGTCAAGGATGTAAGACAAGCTATGAACAGGCCTTTGGATTTACCACACGCAAAAGTTACCAAGGAGTATATAAAGAAGAATTTTGAAGATAAATATATACTGCCAGCGATGACGCTAAATATTAGAGACGCTGTAAGAGTTTTTACAGTGGATCTACCCGGCACATCCGTTACGCCCGGGTACATGGTTGTTCCATATACAATTAAATTCTCAATTACTGACGGGCAGCACAGGAAAAAGGCATTAGATGATTTATATAAGGAATTATCAGCAGAGCAATACGACGCTTTGAAGGATGATGGTATCCCGGTAATGATTACAATTGAAAATGATACAGATCAAATCCATCAAGATTTTGCGGATTGTTCCAAAACCAAGCCATTGCCAAAAAGTCTAATTGCTGTATATGATAAAAGGAATCCGGCAAACGGGTTAGTATTAGACCTTATCACAAGCTGTCCATTATTTACAAATAAAGTAGATGCAACAAGAGCAACTTTATCAAAAAAATCAACAAAACTATTATTGGTTAGTCAAGTTAGGGCATTTGTAAAAGAATTGACCGGCAGTGGGTCGGCAGCGGGTGATGTTGACTTTGAAACAAGAATGGAAGAAAAGTACGAAGATGCAAATACAAAAGTTTTTAAAGAAGATTTTATAAAATTTCGTGACTTCATCAATGAACTAACAGATAAAGTAGATATTCTTAAACAGGTTGCATCATTGACAGGCGAAGGCGCGACAATGGGTAAAATCCCTGAATATAGAAGTCAGTATTTAATCTTAAACTCTGCAGGGTTAAATATTGTTGGTAGGGTAGCGTCTGTTTTGTTTCAAAACGATGCTAAACAACAGCAGATCAGCGAAATTATAAATGAGTTGTCCTTAATTGATTGGAAAAAAAATTCTGGTATGTGGCTTGGGAATATTGTTACCGAGGGATCACGAGGGTTAAAAATATCCACATCCAACAGTGCCATTAAAAAAGCGTTCGAAAAAGTAGCAATAAAAATAGGCTTACAAGAAAAAATTGAAAAAAATAAAGGGCTTTTCAGCCCCTAATTTATTGTTATCGTTTGTCGTGCCCATTATATAGCCGAACCCACATTAGAGGTGTTGTATCCGGCTACTCTCATTAGGTAGTGCGAAAACGCAACCAAACGATGGCAATCCGAGAACAAAGGCTGCATTTCTATGCGGCTTTTGTATTTACAAAGATACTAAAATTGTTTAACTTTATATCTATGGCAAAAGCAGCAAAGAAAGCCCCTAAGAAACGGGCAGCGAAGTATGAAGAAAAGTTAGCCATAAAAGGCATCTTTGAAGAGGTAATAGCAGTAAGCGTAAAGCCTGCTAAAAAGAAAGAAGAGAAGAAAAAATAAGATATTCCCGGTGGGTCGGGTACAGCAACAGCCGCCCCGGTAGCAATGTCGGGGCATTTTTTTACGTTATTTGTCCCAACACGTATATAGTTGCCCTTTCTTTACACCAGATATCCAAATAATTTATCATTTTTATTGATTTCGAAGAAG
>CAYVEI010000332.1:0-3757 GCA_964450515.1 uncultured Terrimonas sp.
GCGGTAATGTATATCGTAAAAGGACTGAACAGGCTTAATATAAAACTGCAGTTATAGTAGGTGTATTATGGTGATTCGTGTAGGTGGTTTTATTTTTTTGATTAAGGGTTTACCATAATTTTTTTTAAAAAGCTTCATCAAACATTATCATTTGATAATCCTGATTTATCTTTTCCCAAAAATTATTTAAAACGCCTTTTGAATTCTAAAACCAACATTCATGAAAAAAACTCTACCCGCATTGGTGGTGGCATGCCTTTTTCTTGTATTTCATTTACAGGCACAAACCACCCGTACCGCAGGAACGCATACAGCGCTTACCAGCGCAATATCTTCATCTGCCGATGGGGATATTATCAGCATTACCAATGATATTGTTGTAACTTCTGAAATCGCTATTGCAAAAACACTTACTATTAACGGTAATGGCTACGCGATTGCCGTTGAGGTTACCGGTTTGGATGAATCGGGGAAATTCAACAGCAGCCCTTCTGACTTCAGGGTGTTTGCCCTGTCGGGCAGTGGAAAAACCGTTACCATTAACAACCTGAGCATTAGTGGGGGATATATAAGCGACGGATCCGGCGGCGCCATTACTGTGGCAGCAGGACATACGCTAAAGATCAACAACTCCACCATCAGCAATTCCAGAGCAGGTTCGGCCGGTGGCGGCGGCATTGATAATAATGGAGGAACGGTTTACCTCACAGGCTGCGAGATCATGCGTAATGCCGGCAATTATGGAGGCGGATTTTTGAACAGGGGCAGCGGGAAAATGTTTATTGAAAGATCTACATTTTCAGAGAACAGGAGTACTATAGCCGCTGGTGGCGGGGGAGCCGGTGAAAATAATGGCGCTTCTTTCCTGTACATGAATAACGTTACTTTATCCAACAATAAAAGTACAGAAATTGGAGGCGGGATAAATAATGTTAATTCAACCATCTATGCATTCAATAGCAGCTTTACGGGCAATGTGGCTTATGGAGATTTTAAAGGAGGGGCTATTGGTAATAATGGCGGAACGGTATATGCGGTAAACTGCCTGTTTGCTTACAACTACCACCGGGCTACCGGAACAACGGCAAGTCCTGCTACCTACGTATTAGACGATATGGAAGCTCATGCTGCTCCTGGCAATATACACCTGTACTATTGTATTTATCATGCTCCGCTCACTTCAAGCGGGGTGGATTATAGTGCAGGGCATAATATCAACTATACCGGGAACGATGATGGTTCAAACAATACGATCTTTTCCGGAGGAGCCTATACCCGGATCACAGATGGTACCGGCCTGGAAATCGGGAACGGAATGGTTTACCAGCCCTTTTTGTATAAGGAAGGAGCAGGTATTACTCCAACGCTCAAAACCGGTAGTTTTATTCTGGATAATGCTAACCTGGGAGCAAAAACGGGCTTTACAAGCAATAGCGGTGTTCCCATCATCGGGTATTATGACCGCCTGGCGGGCAGCCCGGCATGGGTGAACATGGTGGGTAGTCCTGCCGCTTCTCATGTGGTTACCACCGACCAGATCGGCACTATACGTACTGATCCTCCATCTGTTGGCGCTATTCAAAGCATTGTGGACGGACTGTATATGCTTAAAATTAATTACGCTGCCGATGGTTCGGTTTCAGGCGGTACGGTATATGGAGACGTATATGCATCCGGCACTTCGGTAACGCTTACCGCATTGCCTAATAATGGCAGGGAATTTGTTCGCTGGGATTATGTGGCGGGAGGTACAGGCACAGCATCTACCGATAATCCATATACAATAACGGTTGACAGGGATATTACCCTCGTTCCTGTTTTTCAAAATGCCCCGCCGGGTAGCTACAGCATCACCTATGTGGGAAATGGCAATACCTCGGGATCAGCGCCGGCATCCGGAAGCTATACAGATCCCGCCACTATAGCTGCTAAAGGAATAATGAAACGTTCAGGGTATATTTTTGATGGATGGAATACCCGTGCCAACGGTTCGGGAACGCCTTACGCGGAGAATGATAACTACAATTCAGGAACCAACCTGGCTTTATATGCCCAATGGAAGCAGAATTTCTGGTGGGGTACAACAAGCGCCGATTATGCCACTGCATCCAACTGGGGGGCGGGCGAAGTGCCTGCAAGTGGCGAGGATATTGTTTTTGCTGAAGATGCTGTTAATGACTTGATCCTGGATCAGGACCGGGAGGCAGGGAATATACAATTCTCGGGCGCACCCTATAAACTGGTATTGGGGAGTTTTAATCTTAATGTAACAGGGGTAAGCAATAACAATAGCACAAGCTATATACAAACAAATGATGCAGGTCAATTGTGCATCAGTATCAGTGATGGTGCTACGGTATTATTCCCGGTAGGGAACAGCGCATACAACCCGGTGTCTGTTGAAAACAACACAGGTGCAGCAGATGTATTCTGTGCCAGAGTATTGGATGAATTGTATCAAAACGGGTTAGATGGCGACCCTGTTACTGTTGGACGGGTAAAAAGAACCTGGGATATTTCCAAAGACAATGATAATGCCGGAGCGGGTGTAAACTTTGTATTCAACTGGAATAATGGCGAAACGGAGAATCTGAGTGAGCCGGCCTTATACCATTTCGGTAGCAGTTGGTTAGAACAAACCTCAGGAACTTCTGGCAGCACTTCAAACAGCTTTACTTATAACGGGTATACAGGAACTTTTTCTCCTTTTGGCATAGCCGAAGCCAATGCTACATTACCGGTTGCCTGGTTGAGTTTCACCGTGCAAAAACAAAACGAACATGCGCTGCTTACCTGGAGTACGGCTACGGAAACGAATAATAATTACTTTGTCGCAGAGCATAGTGTTAATGGTATCAACTGGGAAACAATAGGTGTAGTAAAGGGTGCGGTAAACAGTAATACCACAAGAACTTATCAGTATAGCCATACCAATCCTGCAGCAGGCAAAAACTACTATCGTGTACGCCAGGTTGACCAGGATGGCAGGAGCAGCTATAGTAGTATACAAACATTGCAATTTGAACAGAAAGCAGGATTGACGGTATACCCCAATCCTGTTGTGAGTGGCGTATTAAATGTTTGGGCACAAAGGCCGGGCGTACTCAGGATTTACACCAATAATGGTCAGTTGATCTTAAATAAACGACTGGCCTCCCCGGGAAAATATTCCTTCAATCTTCATGCTAAAGCAAAAGGAATATACCGGCTGGTATTTGATAGTGAAATGATTCCAATCGTGATTCAGTAAGGCTATTTTATTGGGATTTAACAAGAGATTGTTCAATATTTTGAACAGTCTCTTTTTTTTGAGGGGCTGCTTCGTTAGGGTTTCCCTGAAAATACAAGAGTACATAACATACGACATATTTCGTATATTAAATGTAACTTGATTTATACTTCTGTTTTGAGGGAATAACCTATTTTTTATCAAATTGTCATTGATTTTGCCTATAAAGGGCATAGCTTTTCCATTAGCATACTGCTAAGTTGTTTTTCATGAGCCGGGAAGAAGATAATTGTTGTTATGCTGCTTTGGAAAGTGAAGTGCTCCTTGATCGTCGCTTGGCGATTTTTACGGCATTACTGCTTAACATACCCAAGAATATCCATGCTATTTCTGTCTGTTGGGTTCTTGCTTTTATTTTATCGAGAAGATAGTGTTGTTTTTCATTACCAAAGCTGCCTTCCAGGTGTGTACTTCTGATTTTACCCAATATGCTGCGCATTTGAGATTTCTGTTCTTCCTGCTTACCCT
>CAYVEI010000333.1:0-3755 GCA_964450515.1 uncultured Terrimonas sp.
GTGAGCGTTTTAAAATTGGTATAGCCCGTTCCGGAGGTAGTATGGTCGGTGCAGGTGCTGAGCATCCTGCCGTCGAAATGATATTGAGTGGTGGTAATGTCAACACCCGATTTAATATTGTCTTCTATGGTTTGGATAAGGCTGCCCCTTTCATCATAATATTGTGTGCTGAACAGGAACATGGCGGTGGAGCTTAGCACTCTTGTGCGGGAGCCGGTGAGCATGCTGTATGCTCTTTGGGAGCTGGCAATAACTATTACATTTGGATCGGAAGTGCTGTAAGCAGAAGTATTGGTATAGCCCGTATTGAACGGCTTTACGCCGGGATAAGCGTAATTGTCGTAAAAAAAATACTTCAGCACGGTAACCGTGGCGGCATTATTGAAATCTGCCGCCGCAATGGAATTATAGTTTACGGGCACGCTGATGGTTCCACCGCCGGTATTATTGGTGTTGGTAATGCTAATGGTTGTTGTGGAGGCGGCAGCGGCGTTCAGGTCGTTTTGCAGGGTGGCAGCAGATTTTGTAGTATTGTACAGGAAGCTGATCACCGGCCTGTCTAACTCATCGTACAGGGTGCCTGTCCACTGTGCGGGGCTCAGCGCAGACTGGTTGCCATCCTGGGCAAGCACCAGCCTGTCCCCTGGGTCGTATAACATGCGTAACGGGAGCGCACCCGGCGCTTTTTTCCATACCATCCTGCCTTTGGCGTCGTAGCTGTACTGGAAGCAGTATTCGCCCAGCACTTTGGCTCCATTGGTCCCGGCAAAAGACCAACTGTTGGCATCTAAGTATTTCACGGCTTCAGGCTGCAACTGGTAGCGCAGGAGCCCTTTATCATCGTACACATAGTAAGTGCATATCCAGCCGGCATGTGCGGTGGAGGGAGCATTATCAATCTGCACTTTTCGGAGGATGAGCTGCCCTGATTTATCGGAATATTCAACTACCTGCTTCCCGTTTACATCGGTATATACATTTTTATACAAAGCACCGGCAGCATAAAGGCCTTTGTACACAGGCGGGTTGCCCTGTATATAATCAAGCCCGAATATCCTTACATTGTCGGCTGCCACGTTCAGATCGTATGCCGCGTTATTGCCGGTGCCGGCAGCCCAGGCGGCGCCCGGCTCTTTTACTTTAGTTACCCGGTTCAGCGGGCTGTTGTCGAAAGTTACAGTGTAAAAAGGAGAGCTTTCGCCGTAGGTGTTAGTATAGTAAGTTGTCTGCTCGGTAGTAGACGTTTTATATTTTCCCGAAAGCGTGGTGGTGGTGTAAGGCAAATAGGTTACAGGCTCCCTGCCCAGGGCATCGTATTGCGAAAAGCTTACCCTGTCGCCCCACAGGGAGCCCGAGGCGGGGGTAGCGGTTTCCCGGCTCACGGTTTGCACTTTTCTGCCCAGCCCGTCCATATAGGTGGTGGTTTGCAGCTTTTGGCCGATGGTTAACTGGTCAACCGCCTGCCAGGTAGTAACGCCCGTGGTCATTACATCGTGCTCGCGAATATAATTCAGGTCTTCCCAACCGGCGGACACCAGGCTTATTTTGATGATATCGGAATAGATGATCCCGAGGGTGGTGTGGGTAGTTCTGCGCCGGTAAAACCGGGTTTGCGTAACAGGTGCGGAAAAAGTATAGCTGGTGCCGGTGGCCCCGGAGATATCAGAAAACGTACCCCCGAATGTGGTGGATGACTGCCACTGGTAGCTGAGCCCCGTATTGGGTATGGCTGCCGGCTGGATCTCCACCAACTGCGCCGGGGTTTGCGTGGGGCTGAAGCTTGTTTTAATTCGCACCGGGGTTTTCATCACCAATCCGATATGGACTATCTATGAAACCCTGGCGCTGAACGATTCGCCGGGGTCTCACGCTTCA
Organism: uncultured Terrimonas sp.; assembly: GCA_964450515.1. GTDB lineage: Bacteria > Bacteroidota > Bacteroidia > Chitinophagales > Chitinophagaceae > Agriterribacter. The sequence goes on from CAYVEI010000333.1 coordinate 1,876, forward strand.
CACAGTTGCCCGACTTTCGCCGTTGTTGGTGTTCCCACTCTTCATTCTTTACACGCCCCCGCCTAGTGTTGCTACCAGCGGGATAACCAGCAATCAGCTAATAAATTTTGCCTATATAGGTTGCATGAACGTTCCCTGCGCAACCGAATATTCACAGTTCTTTACGGCTGCCATAAAGCCGATCGTGAATACCAGATATGGAAACGCAAACCGCTAAGTATCGAATTGCGTTCTGAATCCGTTTTTTTCAAAAATTAGAATATATACATTATAATCCTGTTAAGGCCGGGCTCTGCCATTTTCCGGAAGAATATTCTTCTGCTTTATTTTATGAAAAAGGTATTGACCATTTCAATATGCTTTCTCATTATAATAATCACTATTCTCTACGCTAAATTCCCGCGCTTCTGTTGTCCGACTGGTGCGATCCGGGCAGGGAAACTGATGGGTAGTTTAGCCTGAGCAACCGCCCAAGCATAACATGAACTGGCAAATATTATTGTTAATATGATATGCTTTCTCATTTTTTATAGCGGGCAAGTTTTGACAACTTCATTCTCGGATTCAAAATTATCTTCAGTAAAATAGGATAAATAAAATCTTATTTTCTTTACCCCCGAACAATGGCATTGTCTTATAATAGATTTTTTAGAAACTATTTTGGCAAATTCAGAATGTGGTTTTAACGGAACCAATTTTATAAATCCTTTTTGCCCAATTGATTTAATGTCCGATGCAATGGATACATATCCTGTATCAACTAACCCTTCTGCACCAATGAAGTAATAGTATATTTTTGAAGATAAGTTCTTTACACTCAATGATATGTTGTCAGAGCTGTCTTTTTTTAACACCGCTGAAAAAACTAACTCCTTTTTGTTTTGTGCTGAACTAATAATAGCAACACAAATTAATAAGGTCAATAAAGCATACTGTTTCATATGTTACATTTTAGGTTTATGGGAAACTTCCTATTTTAGGTTTGGGCCAATATCTTCCATCGGGACTCCTGTATATTGGTTTCCCATCCCACCATGGTGGTGGAAACTGTTTTGTTCCCCCATTTGTAGAAGAATTAGGCGAATATTTAACCTGTACTTTTATCGCTTTTTGTCCGCCTTTTTTATAGGCCGACAAATCATAGTATAATGCTGTATTTGTTTCTATACAACCATGTGAATATCCTTTATACGAATCATGGAAGTAGAAATCGTTCCTTGATGAATTTACATTTACTTTATCAAGCCTCGCTCTCCATTGTCCCCATTCTGAATACAGTGTGCCATTCCCCCATGGAAGTAATTCAACCCCTCCATCTGGATTTGATTTTGTAAAGCCCTCAGCATCTGTTTTAGCCTTTCTTGTAAAATCAGGCACTAAGTTGATTTTATAATCCCCAGTAGGGACGGGCCCAACATTAGGTATATTTTGGTTATTTGAATTTTGAGAATTTTCTCCTCCTGATGTGCCAGCATATTGCTTAACCTGTGTAGATTTAGCTGCGTCACCGTAACGCCCCAAATATGTTGTAACTTTCAATCCATCATACAGGATCCAATAATTGGGTGTGTTTTGAAAAAATCCACCTAAAAAGTTTCCTACATCTGCCCATGGCACATAGCTTCCTGCTGACAAGCCAAACCCTATTCCTGCTCCCCACTTCGCTCCTTCTTTTCCTTCGGCAAGATATCCAATCCCATATCCTATCGCAGTACTGATAGCTACATTTCCTACAGCGTTTAAAAAATCACTCCCAAGATCAGCAATCACTGGTAAACTAAAGCCGCCGCTCGGATCAATATTGCTCACCGGATTATTGCCTATCCCCGTGTAAGGCGAAGGAAACTCGTCATAGGGATCAACCTGTATAAAGCGCCCTA
>CAYVEI010000334.1:0-3738 GCA_964450515.1 uncultured Terrimonas sp.
TGACGCGTTAAAAACAATGAAGGTATGCGAAAGCATACTGGCCCAATCCTTACTTGCATAATATCAAAAATGAAAAGTAACCCGCTTGTCGCCCAGTCATCCATTGTACTGCCCAGGATCAGATGGCTGATGTTGTTTTTTGCCTTTGCGGCAACCGTATTAAATTATGTTGACCGGCTGGCATTTAATTACCTGAGTGCTAACGGCGAGCTGAGGGAGCTTATTCCTAACGATGCTTTTGGCTATATTGCAACCGCTTTTTTTGTGGCTTATATGGCCTCCAACCTCGTATCCGGATTTATTATTGACAAGCTTGGTACCAGGCTGGGATATTCAATATGCATGGCTTTCTGGACAACCGCTTCCCTGCTTCATGCGGTGGCGCGCTTACCTTTTCATTTCGGCATCTGCCGGTTTTTACTGGGCATAGGGGAAGCGGGTAACTGGCCGGCAGCCATAAAGCTTACCAGTGAGTGGTTTACACCTGAGGAGCGATCTACCGCTACCGGTATATTCAACAGCGGCGCCGCGATAGGAGCAGTAGTAGCGCCACCACTCATAGCATGGCTTGGCATGCGTTATGGCTGGCAGCTCACTTTTGTGATCATCGGGTCGCTGGGTTATATATGGCTTGCAGCATTCTGGTTTACCTATTATACACCTGAAAGCGCAAAAAAAGCGTCAAAGGCACGCACCATACCCCCGCTTAAACTCATAAAAACAAAATTTGTTTACTGGTTTACTTTTTCAAAAATTTTTATGGACCCGGTTTGGTATTTTATTACATTCTGGATAGGAAGATACCTGGTAGATGTTCATGGCTGGGGGTTGGATAAAATTGGATGGTTTGCCATGTTTCCTTTCATTGTTGCAGATATCGGCAACATACTGGGAGGGCTCTTTACCCAGTTTATCATCAAACGCGGAACACCGGTGGCTAAGGCAAGGAAGATAGCAACAGGCCTTTTTGGATCGTTACTGGCGCTTTCTCTTATGCTGGGCCCATTTATTATTACCAGTCCCGCAACCGCTCTTGTGGTGCTAAGCATTGCCGGCTTTGGTTATGCGGCTTACACATCCAACACCATGGCTTTTCCGGCAGACGTAGTACCCTTAAGCGCAACGGCCTCTGTGTGGGGGGTAGCCAGCGTAGGAGCAGGCTTGGGCGGCGCCATATTCCAGGCCTTATCCGGCTTTACTATTGAAAATATTTCAAAAGCATACAATTATACTTTTGCTTACCACGCTGTTTTTGTGGGATATGGAATAATGGCGTTAATAGCGGTATGTATTATTTTATTTGTACTTGGCCCGCTTAAAAAAGATGATGCCCTTCACCAATATGCGGAAAATGACACCCCTGCAAAAGCGGCATAAGCAACCCCTTTACCGGGTTATGGCTCCTTGCTGTATCATACGTGTTCTCTCCGATGATTCACGAACAATAAGCGAACTTTCGATAACCTGCATTTCAAAACTTTGAGCAACAGCATTAGCCGCTTCTCCCGCAAGTACATGATTAAAATACATGTTGGCGGCAGCTTTGCCAAGATTCCTGCTCTGCTGGTCAACAGAGGAAAGCGTGGGAAACGTAACTTCCGTAAAGGTTTCATTAGAAAAGCCGATAATACCCACCTGGTCCGGAACACGCAGCCCCAGTGAACATGCCGCTTTAAGAACGCCAAGCGCCGCATGATCGGTTACGGTAAAAAAAGCGTCGGGCGGATCTTTATACTGCAACAGTTCAATAGCGGCTTTCTGCGCTGTTTCCGTTTTAAATTCATTATCCAGTATATAATTATACGGAATATTAAGATCCGCTTCTTTTATGGCCTGCAGGTAACCCTGTTTCCGGTTGTTGTAAACAGCAAGATGGTTAGAGCCGCCCAAAAAAGCGATCTTTTTATACCCTTGCTCTATTAAATGTTTCACGGCTTCATAAGCAGCATGACTGTTATCATTTACCACGCGATGACTTGCGAAGCTTTCATCTACACGATCAAACTGCACTAATTCCATCCGATTGTTTTTTATTTCCATCAAATGCTGTGTTGACCTGGTTTCCTGAGAGAGTGAGATAAGAATGCAGTCTACATTCTGATGTATGAGCGTTTGGATGCACTGTACTTCTTTTTCATAAGATTCATCTGACTGGCAAATAATAAGCCCGTGATTGTTTTCAAAGCAAACTTCCTCCATGCCGGCTATAGCGTTAGAAAAAAAAGCCACATTGATCTTAGGAACAATTACACCGATGGTCCTTGAAAAGCCGCTTCGCAGGTTGGCAGCATTTGAATTGTACTTGTAGTTCAACTCATTGGCCTTGGCGTTCACCAAAGCCTTTATTCTGTTACTTACAGACGGCAGGTTGTTCAGCGCTTTTGAAACAGAAGAAGGCGCAATTCCCACTTCTCTGGCAATATCATAAATCGTTATTCTTTTCCCTTTCATACTATTATTTTCCATAGCCGGAGCAGCGCATTGCCGGTACAGCAAAATTAGCGCTTATTTCTTAATTTGCGAAACCGATTGCTCTATTTAAAATCATTACCTTGTTCCGTTTCTGCACGCCGCAAAGCTCTCATTGGGGAAAGCGGGTCCGGTAGCTGGAAGACTAACAGCACAATTTCAATTCTTTATATACGTAAAACGGCTGGTTTATTTTAGAAAATATAAAATAAGAAAAAAATAATCCGCATTATAAGCTATAATTAAATATATAGTGTAATTTAGGAAACCGGTTTCCGAAAGACTATTTTGTCTGAGCTCTATTAACTCATTTTTTATGTTGAAAACTGCAAAACCCTCTTTAAAACAGGTTAGCTGGAATGGTAATAGCTGCTTTAATACAAAGATTGATTACGGGGAAAACCTGTCGAACGCCTGGCATTACCACCCTGAGATCGAACTGATCCTGATCAAAAATTCAGGAGGAACAAGGATCATTGGTACCAGTGTAGAGAATTTCAAAAACAATGATCTGCTGCTCATTGGCAAGAATCTTCCGCATGCCTTTTTGCATGAAGAAAAATTCCTGCAAAACAGGAACAAACCTCCGGAAGCTATGGTAATACAGTTCCATGAAAACTTCCTGGGCAGCGACACGCTCCTGCGCCCCGAATTCAGGGAAATACAACAGTTACTTTCCACCGCCTCCCGGGGGTTATTTGTTGAAGATCATGCCGGGGCCAGGATCATTCCAATGATTGAAAAAATTTTTGAAGCGGTTGCGCTCGACAGGATAATCATATTATTAAACATCCTTAAGATACTAACGGAAATAAATACCTGCAGAACATTGATCAAAACCGGGCCGGTTCATCTGCACTATACAGAAGACGCGAGGATCACCAGCATCCTTGATTATACCTATGCCAATTACGACGAACACATCAGCATTGATGATGTGGCAAAAATTGCCAATTTAACGCGGGAGTCTTTCTGCAGGTATTTTAAAAACAGCACCAATAAAACCTATCTGGAATTTCTTACCGCATTCAGGATCAGTAAAGCCTGTAACATGATCAAATATGATCAGCGTTCAATAAAAGAAATTGGTTATTCCTGCGGTTTCGACAGCCTGTCTAACTTTTATTACCAGTTCAGGCGAATTATGAAACTCAGTCCGCTTGAATTTAAAAAGAAAAACCAGCCTGCGCCCCCGGGCTCCGGCTGGTGAAAACAAAAATGCCCCGCTGTTTGCGGGGTCATTTACCGGCTTGCGGAGAGTGAGGGATT
>CAYVEI010000335.1:0-3734 GCA_964450515.1 uncultured Terrimonas sp.
GTTCGGGCGAAGAGCTGATCAAAGAAAAACAGGTATACTCCTGGAGCCAGAATGTTAATGGTTTGCGTGATAGCCGCCATGGAAGCTGGCAGGGTAAGTTCCTGGCCAACTTTAAGCGTGGCAGTGGCGATATGATGGGCGTGGCAGGCGGCTTAAATGATAACGCTTCCATACCGGGTCCTGTGGATGCCTTTTACCCCAATGGCTTTGGTTTATATAATATGTCGGGCAATGTTAATGAATGGGTAGCCGACGTATACCGCCCGCTTTCCAGCATGGATAATGACGACTTCAACCCTTACCGCGGTAACCGGTTTGAGAAATTCAAGAAAAATGAAAACAGCGAATTTGAAAGAGATAGCCTGGGTAGAGTGGTAAAGGAATTTGTTACCGATGAAGAAAGCAAGAACCGCCGCAACTACCAGAGAGGTAATGTAATTGACTATCTTGATGGCGACTCTGCTTCGCAGGTTACTTATGGCTACGGAAAAACCACTTTGATCAGCGATCATGCACGCGTAATTAAAGGGGGTAGCTGGAACGACCGCGCTTACTGGTTAAGCCCGGGCACACGCCGCTTCCTGGATGAAACGCAGGGTAGCAGCACGGTTGGCTTCCGTTGCGCAATGGACAGGGTAGGCAGCCAGGAAGGCAACGGCTTTAAACCAGGTAACAACTGGAGCAAACGCCGCCAGAATTCCCGCAAAAACTAAACTTAATCTTTTTTTAATAAGACAATACCTTCTCTCCGGAGAGGGTATTTTTTTTGGATGAGGCATGAGGCATGAGGTATGAGTGTCTTGGGTTACTGCTAATGATAGGGTGCTCCTTTTTTATTGCTCATAGCTGAATGCTGATTTTAATTTGTAGTTCATTGTTTTTAGTTTACAGTTGGGATTTCGCTTCGGCTTTCGGGCTTCCGTCTTCGGATTTTAAAAGGTCATTGAGGTAAAGCAAAATAATTTAGTATTTTTTTACTAAATATGTTAGTGTTAATAAGTTTATATATATCTTTACATCCAACAGTTAATTTTGAGTACATAAAAACCTCATACAACTATGTCAAGCAATGAAAAATTAAAAGCGCTCAAGCTAACCATGGACAAAATTGAAAAAGATTTTGGAAAAGGCAGCGTGATGATGATGAATGAAAAGGGTGTACAGGAAATAGAAGTGATTTCTACAGGTTCCATAGGGCTGGATGTAGCCTTAGGTGTGGGCGGTATACCCAAAGGAAGGGTTATTGAGATCTACGGTCCGGAATCTACGGGTAAAACCACCATTGCCATACACATTATTGCCGAAGCGCAGAAAAAAGGCGGGGTATGCGCTATTATAGATGCAGAGCATGCTTTTGACAGTGCTTATGCGCAAAGGCTGGGCGTTGATATTGACAACCTGCTGATCTCCCAGCCCGATTATGGAGAGCAGGCGCTTGAAATTGCAGATCGCCTGATCCTTTCCGGCGCATTAGACGTGGTAGTTATAGATTCTGTGGCGGCGCTTGTACCTAAAAGTGAGCTGGAAGGAGAAATGGGAGATAGTAAAATGGGACTGCAGGCCAGGCTGATGTCGCAGGCACTGCGCAAATTAACGGCTACCATCAGCAAAACCAATACCGTGTGTATTTTTATCAACCAGTTGAGGGAAAAGATCGGTGTGATGTTTGGCAATCCCGAAACCACTACGGGCGGTAATGCACTTAAGTTTTATGCATCCGTGAGGCTGGATATACGGCGGATGGCACAAATAAAAGACGGAGATGAGGCGGTAGGTAACCGTGTGAAAGTAAAAGTGGTAAAAAATAAAGTAGCGCCTCCGTTTCGTGCAGCAGAGTTTGATATCGTATATGGCGCAGGAATTTCAAAGGCCGGGGAAATTATTGATATGGGGGTTGAAATGAATATCGTACAAAAGAGCGGAAGCTGGTATAGTTATAATACGGATAAGCTGGGACAGGGCAGGGACGCGGTAAAGCAACTGCTGATTGATAACCCGGAGCTGGCAAATGAAATTGAGGCTAAGATCAGGGAAAAGATAAAGGAACTGCAGTTAGCATAGCAAATTCACCTTTTTTAATAATGGACGGTTATTAAGGCTGGCCGTTGAAATTCATTTTTCAACGGCTTTTTTAATCTGCACCTCATATCGGGTAGTAAAAAATATAACTTATTATTGCAGGGATATAATTAACCAATGAGCCGGGCACTTTTATCACTAACTGGGCTTTACTCTTCCACATAAAACAGCATTCATGAAAACCTCCCGCATTTTAGGCGCGCGTAAACGCATAGCGTTAGTGGCGCACGATCATAAAAAGAAAGACATTCTGGAATGGGCAGAGTTCAACAAGGCAGTACTGGCACGGCATGAGCTGATCGCTACGGGCACTACAGGAAAGCTGCTTGAAGAAAGGTTAGACCGGCCGGTAAAACAGGTGCTGAGCGGCCCATTGGGCGGTGATCAGCAAATTGGAGCCATGATTGCTACCGGGGAAATTGACGTGCTTATCTTTTTTTGGGATCCAATGGAAGCCCAGCCACACGATCCGGACGTAAAGGCCCTGCTTCGCCTGGCAGTGGTTTGGAATATTCCTGCGGCAAGCAACAGAACCAGCTCCGACTTTTTAATGACCTCCAGCCTTATGCATGAAGTGTATGAAGCGGTGATACCCGATTACAGCGGTTATCTGAAACGGAAGGTGTAAAATGTGCGCTCATGCAGGTTACTTTACGCCTCTGGCAAAAAAAAGACCGCTTTCTTTTAGCTGAGCTGGCTAATAATATTAAGATATGGAACAATGTAAGGGACCGGCTGCCCCATCCCTATACACTGCAACACGCTGCCGTGTTTATAAAATATTGTAGAAAGCAGGACCCCCCGCACATTTTGGCCATTGAGGCCGAAGGGCTGCTTGCCGGATGTATAGGGCTTGAATTGCAGGATGATATTTCGAGGATCAGCGCGGAGCTGGGCTATTGGATAGGAGAACCCTACTGGGGAAAAGGTATTGCAACCGAAGCGGTACAATATATGCTGAAATATACATTTGAAACCTTTCCCGAACTCATCCGGATATATGCCAGGGTGTTTGAATATAATAAAGCGTCTATGAAGGTACTGGAGAAAAACGGTTTCCACCTGGAAGCGGTGCAGCAGAGATCGGCAATCAAAAATAATACGATCACAGACGAATATATTTGGGTTAAATTCAGATAAACAGCACATGGAAATTTCAGGAACATGGATCAGCTTATCTTTACAGGTATAAACGATAGATATGCAAAAAATTGAACTAACCAATAAGCAATACAGGCTGCTGTTGCAATTGGTGTCTTTGGGTATTGATGTTATTGATAATGCGGCTTTAGGAAATGATGAAGAAGAAGATGATGACGCCGGGGACGATGAATCTCCACTATTGAATGATGCTATTGACCTGGAAGATTTTCTTATGGCACAGTCGAAGCGGTTTGGCGTAAAAGATATTATCCAGTATGATGCGGATGAAGATTATCTGGAATACAGCGAACCCTTTGCAGAAGAGCAGGAAACGATAGCCCATAGCGCCTATTTTAATAAAACCGCCGAAATTGCCTCGTTCCAGTTAGGGATGCGGGACTATAAAGCAGCGAATGGCCCTGAAGCGCTTGAAAATGTATCACCACAGGAGGGCGCAGATAAAATAATGTCTTTCTCTATGAAATACCTGAATGAAATATTTGAAAATGGCT
>CAYVEI010000336.1:0-3708 GCA_964450515.1 uncultured Terrimonas sp.
CAAATAATCAAGGTAATCACTGGATTGCTTGTATTCCGATTTACATAATATCTGATTTTCGTTATATGTGTCCAGTCGCCAGTCAGAATAAACTATATCCACAGAAGGATTCTTTTCCATGAACAACAACTGGGCATCTAATTTACCCGGCAATAAAAAGTCATCCGAGTCCAGCCATTGAATAAAGTTTCCTGATGACAGGGAGAATCCATAATTACGTGCATTATTGGCGCCTTTTAAAGGATTTTGTTCTATGATCACACTTCCGTGCTTTTCTTTTAAACTGGTTAATATATCCCAGCTATTGTCAGTAGAATGATCGTCTATTATTATAATTTCTTTTATACAGCTTCCCTGATCTATACAGCTTTCTACAGCAGCTCCTATCCATTTCGCAGAATTGTAGCAGGGAATAATAACAGAAACAGCATGTTTACTCAACCCTTTAAACTTTTAAATTAACAACACTAATTTCAAAACCAATCCCCAAATCCCTGTTATTTCCTGTTGAATGTAAATTCAGCATATCCTTTTTCGCCATTTGGTAAATCATTGCCCGTTGCCCGGTAGTTTATGGTTAGCACGGTATTGCTCCTTGTATTCTCCATCTGAATGCCGGTGAGGCTACCGGTTCTTTGCAATGCAAAGGGCAACTTAATTTCTCTGTTTCCCGTGTTGCCGTGCACCCTTATTTTTACTGTTCGGGCATCATACTCTAATTCCGTATACCCCCCCGTTATTGTAATGCCATTATAAGAAAATTGTGCAGATGAAGATAAGAGCGCCCCACAGAATCCTTCTTTTGTTTTTACCGCATAATAATCAGGGCTGATGATAATGTCATTTCCCTGCTGCTCAACCAGAACGCTATTGGGTGAAATGGATTTTACGCTTTCCTGGTAGGGATTTTCTCCTTTAACATAAGGTAATAGTATATTAAAAAAAGGCTTATCACTGTGTAACCGGATAATTTGCTGCTCTTCCGAATAGGCGCGCTTGTTTGTGGCCTTAAATTCATTTGTTTCAATGGTGTTTTGCCAGGTTGTACCCCATTCTGCTACTGTAAATTGCATGTTCGATGAAGACAGCGTATACAGTTCCCAATTGATACCATTTGCAGGATGTGCCGGCCATTGCTGTCCGTTAAACACAAAACGATTCAACCCTGGCGAAAGCTCCTTTACGGGCGATGCCCGGGGCAGTTCCTTCCGTTTGTTATTGTCATATATCCTTTTTTCCGGCGTAATCAATCCCGCGGGTGTACGAACAGCTCCTTCCGACATCATTAACATACTCCAGATATTAGCCTCATTACCGGGAATGCTATCATAAAAAGCTATAATGGGGGCCTCTTCATGCAGGGTAACCATATTGATTTTACGATACCATACCGCACCATTCTTCGTGCTCATTTTAATATAGCTGGTGCTGCTATAACCCAAATGGGCAAATTCAACCAGGTCTGATAAAGGCCAGGTTCGGTTGGTAAGCGAGCGGCCGGTAATGGGTTGGTTGGGCTGGTTCCATTCCGGAAACATCTTTTCAGGCACAACCACAGATCGTATACGCGCATCCGTTGCGGAAGGATAATAAAAAGAGCTCCGGCTTAGAGATAAAGGCGCTTTTAATGCGTATATAGCCAATTCGCCGGCATCATCATTCCGGTGATCGTAGAGCTTATTACCATTTAGCACCCACAATGCGGTTTCATTCGCTGTATTAATTCCCGACCTGAAATGAGAATGATACCCGGTATAATTGGACGTTGTGGCAGTAAATATTTTTGGTGGAGTATAAGAAAGGTTAACCGACAGGCCTAGTGATCCGAATACAGAAGTGCGCATTGGACCGTTGCAATATGCAGCATACAACGCTTCACTTAACACCTTATTTTTTCCCCATAGGCCGGTTGCAAGAAGGGCAAATACCGAAGCGCTTTCTTCTGAGCCATCTCCAAAAGAAATCAGCTTCCTGTTATTGCTAAAACGAACCGAAGGTGGTGTAAGCAATGATAAATAAAACCGGGCAAAACGTTCAACCCGGGGTTCAGTAACAAAAAGGTCTTCCATTCCGGACTGGCGTATCTGCAACATGGAATACAGAACAGGTTCAACGGCAGGCTGGATATAATGAGGCGACCCTATCCCGGCTCCATTCTCATAAATAGCCTTTCTAATATCATTGCGAACGTCTTGTACAGCCTCCTGTGCCCGCAACCGGAATTCGGGGTCATCGGCTAACAATAATGCAAAGAAGACACGGGTATTATTGTACATTAATGGCATGTTAGCCGGCCCATAATTAATGCCGGCGCTATCCACAAAAGGCACGTTATTGTCATCCCAAAGAATACGCGCCATCAGCGCAATAAGTTGTTCGAGCGTTTTCTTTTCATCAGGAGTTATTGTTACGTTGGCATCTGCCAATAAGGCCGAAACCAGTAGCGACTGCTGTTTAAAGAGATTGCTGCCCTTCCAGTACCGAAACTTACTGGTATAACTTGCCTCTCCTTCGGTATATGCAACTTCAAGCGTTGTCTTAAAGTTTATCAGGTGCTTCTTAAGTGAAGCCGCCGAGTCCGGATAACGCCAGACGTCCCAGATAGCTTTATAGGCTTCATCTATATGGCACATTTGCTTGTAGAAGCCTGCATCCTTTTTTATTTTTTGCTGTAGCGATTGAATATTACCGGCCGGCATATAGATGGCTCCTTTATAAAAAGCAGGTACTATCTTAACCGGTTTCTGCGCATACGTTTTTATTTTACTGCCCAACCCGGAAATCCGGTTCATCTCTTTTGCGATAGGTTGTGTTTTTTCCGGCGCAGGCAAGTCTGCTTTTGTACTAATAAAAAGCCCCCACTGGAAGCGTTTCCGTGGATACCAGGAATTATCGGGCCCCCGCCGGTTAATTTCAACAGTAAATGCCGCGTATTTTTGCTGGTTCTTTTCTTTGGCTTCAGGTGAAACTTCCAGCCTCACTCCGGCGCTTCTTCCGCCAATCAACCGCCTGGGCTGACCCTGGAAAAAACCGATCAGGGGAGATGCGTTATCACCCTTACTGTTAAACACCTGCCAATACCTCCCCGAATTAACTTCTCCACCCGCAGGTTCCCACAATACAAGAGGCGGGTAGCTCTTTGATTTGGAGTAATCAATATCTACAGTGGCATCAAGAGGATATCGCCGTTCGTCTTCCGAACGGTATTTATTTCCCGAAGGTTCATAGCCAAGTTTTATATCTGATGAAGACCAACCCCTGTACCTTGCTTTATCCGGCCACAAACCGTTGCTTATACTAACACTATAGCTAATATCGTAGTCGGAATCTTCTTCAATTAATATTGCCTTCCCCCCCTTTTTTACCGTAATTAAACAAGAGTAAAAACCGGGTCCCGCTTCCCCGCCTTTATATTTGGCTTTGCTGAATTGAAATTCCTTTTTTTGAAAGCTATAGGTTATGCTTACAGTAACCTCTGTGGATGAATTGGTAACAAACTTAACATTCATTGCAACAGGGGGAGTAGGGCTTTTTAGTTCATTTGGCTTATCATTTGAGTATACGCCATTACTATAAATAAATGCCTGAACCGGAGCAGGAGCGGGCTGGCCATTTTTAAAAGCGCTTTCTGCAGGAATAACAATACCCAGTAAGCCGTTCTTTATTTCAATAGTGTTGCCTTTTGTTTTAACAGATACATTTTGTGCA
>CAYVEI010000337.1:0-3696 GCA_964450515.1 uncultured Terrimonas sp.
TAAAAGATAAATTGCTGTTTTATGCTAAAGGCTAATCATTAATTCATTATTTTTAGTTATCTAAAAACTAAAATAATTCGTTATGAAAAAATTGACATTTCAGATAGCCGCCGTTGCATTTATGGCGGCAGGCATGTTATTTACCTCCTGCTCCAAAGAAGGGCCCGAAGGTCCCGCCGGACCAGCAGGAGCAGCCGGTCCTTCAGGAGCACAAGGCCCTGCGGGCGCCAAGGGTGATCCCGGAACGGCAAATGTTATTTATTCACAGTGGCTGGATGTAACCTTTGACGAGGGGATTGCAGAAATTGAGGCACAGGAACTGACTGCTGATATTCTTGATGGAGGTGATATTAAAGTTTACTGGAATGCCGGTACAGCAGCACAGCCTCTGGTAGTACCTGTACCTTGTGTTTTTCCTGTAGGTTTTTTGGTTAATGATCCCGAAGAAGGGCAACCTGATATTTACATTGATCCTTATTATATGGTAGGGTTAATTACTTTATTTTCTAATTATGATCTTACAACCACTACCGGCGGCGCTTCCCGGTTTAGGTATATTTTAATTCCCGGTGAAGTACAGGCGGGTCGTAAAGCTGCACAGGAAGTTGACTGGAACGACTATAACGCTGTTAAAAAATACCTCAATCTGAAAGATTAATTTTTTCTTTTTAGTGTGCAGCCTGCAGCGTTACCTCAAAAGTGTAGCTCTGCAGGCTTTACTTCTTACGGCAACATAAGTTGAGAAAAACTACTACTATTATATATATTTGCAATACAATGTATTATTAATACTATGCGGAATATCCCTGCTACTTTATCCGTCCTGTTGCTCGCATTCACTCTTTTTTCATGCCAGAAAGAATTATCGTTTGAAAAAGATCCAGGCAACAATAACCCGGCTTCATTGCTGGGTACCTGGAAGTTTCTTGGATTGAATGCATCAGTGGAGGCTACATCTACTTTTTATCTGGGAAATGTTCCAGGGAAAGAAGTGGTAACATACAGCACTACTACACAGAATAATAGAGGCTTTCTTACTGTTACTTCCAACACGATGAAAACGATAGACCTTGGCTATACGGTGACTGCCGATGTTAAACTAATAAAATATGCAGGTGGGCAAATAGTTAATGAGCAGCATGAACAGCTTGATTTTGATTTTCCCCCCGGCAGCGCCCGCAGCGATTACCAGCAGGTAGGAAGCGATTCACTCTATTTCCCCAACGGCTCCATTTTTGACATCCCAGATACCAATGGCCAACAACTGCCGGGCGCTTCAGATCCGGCAGGCGCCAGGTTTACCATAACCGGTGATACACTTGTGATAAAATCAGCAGTAAACAGGGCAACTGTTACCAGGCAGGGTAATAAAGATTATGAGGTTACTCAGAAAGTGAATGGAACAGCTACTTTTCTAAGACAATAAGAAAATGATGATCAGTCTGTCAATCCAGCAGGCCCCATATCCATTCCATTAGCTGCGCGGCGTTGCGCCGGTTATTAAAATGCTGTTCAAGCAATGCCTGCCTGTTCCTTATCGCTTCTTTTGTAAATGGCTGATGATATAAATCTTGTATAGCAGCTTTAAAGGCCTTATCATCTTCCGCCATTACGCAGGCATTTTCCATGCCCGTTCCTGCCACCATAGCCGTGTTTGCCACACAATGCCTTCCGCAAAAAACAGCATGCAAAAATTTCAACTTTATTCCCGTAGTGGTAAAGGAAGGTAACAGGTTAATTTGTGCATCTTCAACTAATTGCTGCATTTCTGCCTGTGAAGGGTTTTCGGTAATGCTGATATGCGTATGAAGCCCTGCTTCTTTTTTTAAGGAAGGAGAAGGATATTTACCGGCAATGATAAAGGGTATTTTAATATTTGAAAATATGTTTTTAATCAGCCATAATGCCGCCTGCTCGTTTTCACCCACCGATAAATTACCCTGGTACAGGCAATACGATCCTTTCCCTTCCCTGCATGCCACGGTATTCCATGCGGTAAAAACAGGCAGATGGCTTACATGGTTTACACCAAATTCGGAAGCATACTTTTGGGCATCTTTTTCTGTTACCGTAACAATGAAACCGGCCTTATGAGCAACTGTTCTTTCATACCGCTTCAGCAAAGCACTTTCTGCGGTATAATATATTTTATGAAATAACGAATTGGTGTTACGGGATAACTGGCGGTAGTATTCAAATTCAATATTGTGCAAGCGCAGGATCACTTTCCTGCCTGCCAGCTTGTTTTTATGCAGCAGGTAAGTGCTGTGTATGCCTTCCAGCAATACGGGATAGCTGTCTTTAGAAAGGTTGTGCAATAATGCCGGATCGGCACGCGAGCCAACGATATAAGGTATTCCTGCCGCCAGGCCCCGCCAGCCTCCGGAACGCTTATAGTACTGAACCGTTTTACAATATTCCAGCAAAGCATTTTGTTCACCCCTTCCGTATTCATAACAATGCAAATGAATGCTCACGCCGTTTTCATACAGGTATTTCAGCTTGTAATACAGGTCGAACACGCCGCCATAATCAGGCGGGTAGGGCACATCTAAGCAAACGATATGTATATGCTTTTCCAATCTTATTGCAATAGGTTCCTGTAAAAATCAACCAGCACTCTTTCTTCATTTTGCCAGTTGAATACCTGTTTTGCCACCAGACAGTTTTGCCTGAGCTTTTCGTACAGTATATGATCTGTTAATAATGCATTAAGCGCTTTCGCAATGCTTTCTGCACTGAGCCCTTCAATAAGCAAAGCAATTTCATAGTCTTTATTGATTTCCACGTATTCGGGGTATTGCATGGTTACCTGGGGAACGCCTGAGTGCATATAATCAAAAAACTTGTTGGCCAGCGAATAATACTGGTTAAGCCCTGTATTTTCTACAAGATTAACACCTATATATGCTTCATCTGTGATGGCTTTTAGTGCAGCAGGAGTTTGCGGAGGATGAACAAACACTTTATGCTGTACATTGTGCTGCTGAATAAGCACCTGAAGCTTTTTTTCAAAATTTCCCCTCCCGTAAATATGAAGCGGAGCATCCACCTGTGTCATCGCGGGAATTAGCAATTCCAAACCCCTTGCTTCATTAATGGCGCCCTGATAAAGGATAAACTTTTTCTTAGGGTTGAAGGCGGTCTCCTCTGTTTTTAAGGGAAGATTTCTGATCACTTTATATTGCACCCCGTATCTTTTCCGGAATACTGAGGCAATACTCCGGGAAACGGTGTATCCATTTGAAAAAGCCGGTACACAAAGCCTTTCAACCGATAACCATATTTTTTGAATAAAAGGCCTGGTAACTACCTCTTTCATTTCGGTATACAACTCGTGGGCATCATACACGCCGTGGATACCCCGCCAGCGGGAAATAAAATAACAAGGCAAAATAGTATCCAGGTCTATTGCGCAAATAGCATGCATCTTTCTATGGAGTAAAAAGAAAAAAAGACGGGTATTGAATTCTATATATTGAATTTTACCCTTATTGAACCAGCACCGTAAACGATGTTGTATATAGTTTTTAGCCGGTAATGAGGGAGAATACTTTACTTGTTTCCCCACCAGTATTACCTCAAAACCATTTTCCGCCAGCGATGAGCAAATGCGATGCATGCGCTGATCATATATCAGGTCATTAAATACTGTGAAATAAATTGTTTTCAAGCGTATATTTTAAATGGCTTATA
>CAYVEI010000338.1:0-3681 GCA_964450515.1 uncultured Terrimonas sp.
CATACATTTTCATATACGTGTTCCAGTGCCTGGCTTCTTCAAAATCTTTCTCATTATACTTCCACATTTTTGCCGGATTATGTATTCTTTCGTTTAACCTTTCCTGCTGCTCTCCGGGAGAAACATGCAGGTAGAATTTTAGGATACGGGTATTGTTGTGTTGGGTAAGCAGGGATTCGAAATCATTAATTGCCTTCATCCTTTTTTTAGCGGTTTCATCATCGCACCATTTATGCACTCTGGTTACCAGTATATCTTCGTAGTGCGACCTGTTGAATATTTGTATGGTTCCTTTTGCCGGTGCGGCAGCATGCACTCTCCATAAAAAATCGTGTGATAATTCTTCCGGGGTGGGTACTTTAAAGGACTTTACCATTACGCCCTGTGGATTGAGTTCCCCAAAAACGTTGCGGATTGTACCATCTTTTCCACTGGCATCCATGCCCTGTATCACTACCAATATGGCATGCTTACTTTCTGCATAGAGGAGGTTTTGCAGATCATCTAATTCAAGTAATATTTTTGCTGTCTTTATTTTTGTTTTTTCCTTATTATAGCCCTTAGGAGCACGGGTACTGATGTGCTTTAATTTTATGGCAGCCATGATTGTTTCATTAAAATTGATCCGTAATGGTATTGTTTCACCTTTTTCTTCTCAGTTCGTGAAACGATAAACGTGAAATGATTCACCACTTACCACTTACTACTTATCACTTACCACTTATTATCTCACACCGCCATCATCTCTTTCTCTTTGGAGGCAAGACAGGTATCTATCAGCGCAATATATTTATCGGTTAATTGCTGAATTTCTTTTTCTGCATCTTTGCCCGCGTCTTCGCTTAACCCGTTTTTCTGGAGCTTTTTAATATCTTCTATTGCATCGCGGCGTATGCTGCGCACCGCTATTTTCGATTGTTCTCCTTCTGCATGTACTTTTTTTACCAGATCCTTCCTTCTTTCTTCCGTTAGTGGCGGAAGAAAGAGCCGTATGATCGTGCCGTCGTTTTGAGGAGTTACCCCTATATTGGCGGCAATAATGGAACGTTCAATAGGCTGGAGCATATTTTTTTCCCAGGGCTGAATGGTTAAAGTACGGGCATCAGCTACTGAAATATTGCCTACCTGGCTTATAGGTGTTGGCGATCCGTAATAATCTACAACCAGTCCGTCGAGCATCTGGGGAGTAGCTCTTCCGGCTCTTATTTTTACCAGTTCCGCTTCCAGGTGACTGACGGCTTTTTTCATGCTGTCTTCACCCACGTCCAATACAAATGATACTTCTTCTGACATAATGTAAAAAATTGAATGCGTTGCAAAGCTAACAAATGGAAAGAATAAAAAGAATACGCAAATTAGTTGCGCTCGGCTGCTTTTTTGGCAGGCGTTAAAGGCAGTATCCGGGAAGGTTTGGCAAGCTGCAGAATATCTTCCGTATCTCCGCCGGCAACAACCATAAGCCGGGGCTTACGCAAATATACCAGGGCAAAGCCGCCGAATGCCAGCGCTACTAAAATAGGGATAAGTATATTGATGCTCAGAAAGCTGAAGCAATACGCTATGGCTACAAAAAAAATATTAACCACAATTAAGGCAAAGCTAACGGCTTTATGGCTCATACCCCTGTCTAACAAAATGTGGTGAATATGGTTGCGGTCGGGACTGAATGGAGAGCGCCGGTTAAAAATACGTATAGAAAAAACCCTTAAAGTATCGAATAGTGGGATGATCAGTATGGAAACGGCAATGGCCGGGGATGCCTGCAAGGGCATGATAGCGCCCGGGGAGTCTGCAATATTAATAAACTGTACTACCAGTATGGCATTGATCAACCCGATTAATAGGGAGCCGGTATCGCCCATAAAAATACGGGCGGGTGAGCGGTTGAAAATTAAAAATGCCAGCAGGCTGCCGCACATGGCAAAAGCAAGCGCTGCAAATTCTGCATGGGCGGCAACATAAAAGTATACGCCAAAAGTTAGGGTAGTAAAGATGCCCAGTCCTGCGGCAAGCCCGTCTACCCCGTCAATAAGGTTAAAGGAGTTAATAATTACAATTACCGTAAGATAGGTTAAGGTTAAGCTAATGATCTCCGGCAGTTCATTTACGCCAAGAAAGCCATGCATGCTTTTAATAACAATGCCTCCTTTATATATGATAATAAAAGCGGCTATAATTTGCCCGATGATCTTTTTCATAGGGGTGAGAATAAGGATATCGTCCTTAAGACCCAGGAAAAAAATAACCAGCGCCGCGGCAAAATAATATTGAAAACCGGGAGCGGAGCTGAAAGAAATGGTCATGAGGCAGGAAATGATAAAACCTGCAAATATGCCCAGTCCGCCAAGTGAAGGAACCGGCATGGCATGTATTTTTCTTGCGTTTGGCAGATCGTAGAGCTTCTTTATTTCAGATACATTAATAATTACAGGAATTGCAGTAAATGTAATAACGAAAGCTAATATAGTTGCCAGCAAAATGATTTCCATCCGGTTCGCTTTAAAGGTGCGAAAATATGATAATTAATTTATTTGCATAAATACAATGCAAAGAATGGCAGGCAGATAACTCTACTACTCATACGTACTGCCTGTATACAACGGTTGGCGCAATCTGTTAGTATTGGGAAATAAAACTATATTTCTCAAAAACCGTAATCGTATCTACTTATATCCAACAGTTTATTTAGCTTTGGCGCCACTTTAAAAGCGAAAAATTATGCCAGAATTAAAAGACATCGCCACCCAGATCAGAAGAGATATTGTACGCATGGTACATGCCTGCCAGAGCGGCCACCCCGGAGGATCCTTAGGATGTGCCGATTTTTTTACCGCGCTTTATTTTGATATCATGAAACACGACCCTTCTTTTAATATGGATGGCAGGGGGGAAGACCTGTTTTTTCTTTCCAACGGCCACATTTCACCTGTGTTTTACGCCACGCTTGCCAGGTCGGGCTATTTCCCGCTTCAGGAACTGTCTACTTTCCGCAAAATAAACTCAAGGCTCCAGGGGCATCCCGCCACGCACGAACATTTACCGGGCATAAGAGTGGCTTCCGGATCGCTGGGACAGGGCATGAGCGTTGCCATTGGAGCGGCGCTGGCCAAAAAGCTGAACAAAGACGATAAGCTGGTATTTTCCCTGCACGGAGATGGTGAATTAGATGAAGGGCAGAACTGGGAAGCCATTATGTTTGCCGCCCATAATAAAGTAGATAATCTCATTGCTACTATTGACTGGAATGGTCAGCAAATTGACGGACCCACGCAAAAAGTGATGGACCTGGGCGATATCAGTAAAAAATTTGAAGCTTTTGAATGGGTAACCCTTGAGGCCGATGGTAACGATATGGATGACCTGGTTGCCGCTTTGCATAAAGCAAAAACACTTACCGGGAAAGGCAAACCCATTGCCATAATGATGCGCACGATTATGGGAAAGGGGGTTGATTTTATGGAAGGCACGCACGAATGGCACGGTATTGCCCCCAATGATGAGCAATTACAAAAAGCGCTGGCGCAGTTGCCCGAAACATTGGGAGATTATTGAGGGGGAAGGTGTGAGGTATGAGGTGTAAGGTGTAAGGTATAAGGTGTAAGGTGTAAGGTGTAAGGTGTGAGGTGTGAGGTATGAGGTGTAAGGTATTGCTGCTGATTGCTGACAGCCTTCTTCGGATTT
>CAYVEI010000339.1:0-3680 GCA_964450515.1 uncultured Terrimonas sp.
AGGTATTATTCCGGGAATTGCAGTAACTTTAAAATTGTGAAAAGAGCAGAAGATATATTACCATTTCCCGGATACGCCTTTTGGGACGTAAATCCTGAAAACCTGGATATTGCAAGGGATAAAGGGTTTATCGTGTCAAGGTTATTTGAAAGGGGAAAGCTGGATGATGTTCTTTCCGCTATCGTTTTGTATGGTAAAGAAGAAACCGGAAAGATTTTACAAAACAATAAATATCTTAACCGTCAGGGACTTTTTTTAGCGCACACTTTATTAGGTATTCCTTTAGAAGGTTTTAAGGCGTATGTTACACTTAAACACAATTGATCCTGCATTATATAAAGTTCTTCAGGATCTTTGCCGGTTGCCCGAATTATCAAATTTCGCTCTGGTTGGCGGCACTTCGCTGTCACTTCAAATTGGCCACCGAAAATCAGATGACCTTGATTTTTTTACAGACCGTTCCTTTGACATTATCGAAGTAAAAAATACTGTCCTTCGCTATAACCCGGAAGTAATATTTTTAGTCGAAAAGAGGCATGGCTTCAGTTGTAATTTCCCATTACCAGGCAACCTTACCGATACACGAAAACTTGATGTGTATAACTGGGCTGTAAAATTTATCCGCCCTGTAAAACAGGAAGGAGTAGTACGTTTAGCAAGCCTGGAAGATATAGCCGCCTTTAAGCTGGACGCAATCTGCCACAGGAAAGAAAAAAAGGATTATATAGATATTGCTGTATTATTAGAAAAATTCTCATTTGGGCAGATGCTTGAATTTTACAAAGAAAAATTCCCTATGAACGATAAAAGAATTGTTCTTACACAAATATTGGATATTGATGATTGGGAAAACTCTGTTGAACCTGTTATGCTGATTGATCTGTCTCCTAAAAAAGCTTTTGAGGAGATAAAAGAAAAAGTCAACGTATTTTCTACAGAACAAATCAAAGCTAAAGACGAAAAGGATGCGGAACGTATAAAAAAAATTGCTGAACTACTTAATAGAAAAAACAAGGATAATAAAGGAGGGCATTAAATGATATGCAGAGGACTCTGTGATGTAGCCCCAAGCAAACGTATCGCTTGTGCTTCGGCAAAATCTCATAGATTCCTCCCTGCCTGGCGGTAGGCAAGCTGCGTCGGAATGACAAGCGGAGTTAACTATTATGAACTGTAGTACTAATGCCGGGCATTACCCACTGCCTGTCATGCCGACCAGAGGAGGCATCTGCCCTGACCACTTCTTTACCCCCTGCTGTGCGAGGCTTCCCAAACTTCGTACATCGTATATTCTTCCGGCTATTCACAATGCAATGCTACCAAACTTGCGCCCACACGGGTAGTAAATAATGGAACTTAAAACCATATCATAATAAATGACTGCCATTTTAAGAATTTGTCCGGTTATTTTAAAAATTACCAAAATTTGGTAACTTTACAGGAAAATAAAAGTTATGGGACGAAACACTTCTGTATCATTGGGAGACTACTTTGAAGATTTTGTTGACAACAGGATTTCAGAAGGGCGTTACAAAAATGCAAGTGAAGTAATACGTGCAGGGTTACGCCTCCTGGAAGAAGAAGAAAACAGGGTAACCGCATTGAAAAACGCGATCCGGGAAGGAATTGACAGCGGAATGGCAAAAAATTTCAATTCAAAAAAGCATTTAGAAACTTTAAAAGCCGGTAAACGAAATAATGGCTAAATATTTTCTAAGTAATAAGGCTGTTGAAGACCTATCGAAAATTTGGGATTACACCTATGAAGTATGGTCAGAAAGTCAGGCAGACAAATACTATGAATTTCTGATTGAAACCTGTAAAGACATTTCTAAAAACCCAACTATTGGAAAATACTATACAGAAATAGCAAATGAGATTTTAGGATTCCGGGCAGCCAAACACATTATATTTTACCGGGAGACAAAACCAAAAGAAATCGAAATTTTAAGAATTCTCCACGAAAGAATGGACCTGAAAAATAAAATTGATGAATAAAAACACTCTCCCAAACAGGTGCAAGGTCTCGCTTGTGCTTCATAATAATAAATACATCCGGCAAAATCTCACAGATTCCTCGTACCTCGGAATGACAGGCAGGAGTAACTATGATGAACTGTAGTACTGATGCCGGGCATTACACCACTGCCCGTCATGCCGACAAAGGAGGCATCTACCTGGTGCTTCTTTGCTGTACCGGATGGCAAAGCCGGCAAGCGGCTGAATAATTGAAGTCATCGCGCAAGTAGCGTATTTTACTATTATCATGTGCTACCATTTATGCGAAGCGCGGGATGGATGATAAAACCAAACGTATATTTATATGCTAAGGCAGTATCCCTATGTAATCAGGAAAGCAGGTTTTGTATATTTGGACGTTGACGGTTATGTTTTGGCAACGCTATATGGCGACATTTTATACAAATCCAATCCAGACAAATGGGTAAATTAATCAAACCGGAATATTTCAAAACCTGGAAATCTATGTCAGACATAGACATCCAAAAGGAATTTTCCGCTATTGAACAAATAACATTAGAACCACATAGTTTTACTTTTTATACTTCTGTTTCGGTAATGTCTTCTTCAAAAATTGAAGGCGAACAAATGGAAGTGGATAGCTATGTAAAGCACAAAATGCTGAATGTTGAATACCTCCCGGAGCTTACCGAAAAACCAAATGATTTATACAATGCTTACCTGTTTGCAAAAGACAATAAGCTGAACCAAAGCAATTTTTTGTACGCTCACAAGTTGATGACTGCTCACCTGTTACCCAAAAACCAAAGAGGAACAATCCGGACTACGGAAATGCTGATCATGGAACATAAAACAGGCAGAATACAATATGAAGCAGCGCCATTAAGCATTGTAAAAGATCGTTATTCCGCCTTGTGGAGTGAAATTGAAATCCTGTTAAAACAGGAACTGACGATTGAAGAGGTTTTTTATTATGCCTCGTTCATTCACCTGGCATTTGTAAATATTCATTCGTTTGGGGACGGCAACGGAAGAATTTCCCGGTTGCTCGAAAAATGGTTTTTAGCAGAAAAATTAGGCGAAAGGGCATGGTATATACAGTCTGAAAAATATTATTATAAGAACGTAAACGATTATTATAAAAACCTGGCAAGACTTGGCTTGTTTTATGAAGCACTGGATTATGAAAAATCAATACCATTTTTGCTGATGCTCCCGCAGTCATTAACTTTCGAAAAGTAAATAATAGAATCAAAACCATAGCATAATAAACGAAATAATGGCTGAATATTTTCTAAGTAATAAAGCTGTTGAAGACCTTCGAAAATTTGGGATTACACCTATGAAGTATAGTCGGAAAGTCTGGCAGACAAAAAGGAATTGAAATTTTAAGAATTCTCCGCGAAAGAATGGACCTGAAAAAAAATTGATGAATAAAAACACGCATCGCGGTTTGTGTTTACAAGCCACCGCCATTACAAAATCAATTGATTTTTGATAATATGCAACAAAGAAAAATGTTAAAGGAGTTTGACACTATTGCGGATAATAAGGCTGCACATTAGCTTTGCATCATTAGCTTAAAATGAATCAACTGAAATTCAAAATAAACGGTAACGCTACCATTAGTGAAGCAATAGAAATGCTAAAGCAGCAAGCTGATGCAATTGCCCATTCAGAAGAAGCAGCAAAATTCCATG
>CAYVEI010000340.1:0-3640 GCA_964450515.1 uncultured Terrimonas sp.
AAGCTTCAAATATCCCGGCTGCTTTTTCTTTCTCGCCGGCGCTAAGCCGCATATTACGGCTGCTCATGGCTAACCCGTTGGGTTCACGCAGTGTGGAACAAATAACAATATCGGTTTGCCTTTGCATGAGTAACAGCAGCTTTTTGATAACCATACATTGCTGGTAATCTTTTTGCCCGATATAAAGCCTGTCGGGATCAACAATTCGTATTAAACGTTGCATCACCTGGCATACCCCCTGAAAATGGCCCGGCCGGTATTTTCCTTCAAGAACAGATTCAAGTTCACCCAGGTCATACCATTCATTATGTACTTTACCGGGCGGATATATTTGTTCCGTGGCAGGCAAAAAAAGCACGTCGCATGCCGCTTTTTCCAACAGGTAAATATCGTTTTCCAGTGTTTTCGGATACCGCTCAAAATCTTTTGGATCATTGAATTGCGTGGGATTAACAAAAATGCTGCATACCACCAGCTGGTCTTCTTCCCTGGCGCTGTTCACTAAGGAAAGATGTCCCTGGTGCAGGGCGCCCATGGTAGGTATAAAGCCGCATTTTTTGCCTGACTGCCTTTGTTTTTGCAGGTATAGGCTGAGGTCTTCCGGTTGTTTAATAATGAACATAATGGCGTTAAAAGTAGTAATTGCAGGCCTTTCCACCTCAGTTTCGGCAAAAAAAACCTACCTTTGCGCACTCTTGCACATTTCCTTAATACTAACTTAACATAAAAACGGAAGATGTCTACAAAGAAACGAATTCTATTTATTGCCAATGAAATGTCTCCTTACCTTGAACTCACAGAATTCTCCGAGATTGTAAATCACCTGGCAATAAAGTCGAATGATAATGGATTTGAAGTTCGTTGTATAATGCCCCGTTTTGGAACGATTAATGAAAGAAGACACAGGTTACATGAGGTGGTGCGGTTATCGGGAATAAACGTGTCGGTAGACAATGAAGATTTTCCGCTGCAAATAAAAGTAGCCTCCCTGCCTAATGCCCGCTTACAGATCTATTTCCTTGAAAATGAAGATCTGTTTAAACGGAAATTCGTTTTTACTGATGAAAATGAAAACTGGTATGATGATAACTGGCTGCGTACCATTTTTTATTGTAAAGGCGCGCTTGAAACGGTAAAAAAATTCGGCTGGCCTCCGGATATCATTCATTGCAGCGGCTGGATGACGGGGCTGATACCACTATACCTTAAAACCGCCTATAAAAAAGAACCGGTATTCAGCAACAGCAAGGTTGTATTTACCATCGGGCCAAATACCTTCAAAGAAAAAATAGGCTCCGATTTTGTAAAAAAGATATCCATACATGCTTCCATAAAAGATAAAGACCTGGAGCCGTTTAAGGAAAATAACAATACGGCCATGTTCAGGGGAGGCGCCGCTTATGCCGACGCCATTACTTTTGGAGCAGCAAAGGTGGAAAAGAAACTCTCCGATGAATTTTCAAAAGTAAAAGGCAAGAAGATCCTTCCTTTTAAAGCCGATTCAGATTTAACAGACTATTTACAATTGTATAACGACCTTGCGTAAAAGCAATATACGTGGGTATAAGCCTGTGCTTTACCTCTGATTGTTAATGCTTCTATGGCTTATCGAAAAACTCCTCTACTAAAAATACATCAGGTGAAGTTGAAATTTCTGCTGTTCTCCATCGGACTTGGAACATTGACTATTGTACTGAATACGCATTGCACTAAAATTACCCCAACAGATATTGGTACCGATCTTTTACCTGTGGTAGATAATGTACATACTTTTGAAACCGTATTGCGGGTATATGCAGATAACTTTTTGATGGATGATTCTTCGGTTATCAATTATGCAGACGACCATGCATTGGGTATTATTGAAGATGACCCTGAATTTGGGAAAACCGAATCGGAGATATATATGGGGATCGCTCCTCCTTCAGACAGCCGGTACCCCTTTGTAAATGCAGACAGCATTGTAGGTATGGATTCTGTTATACTGAGCCTTGCTTATACAGGCGTTTATGGCGACAGCAACTCCACACAGCAATTCAGCGTATTTGAGATCAGTGACCCCACGTTTAAAGACAGCACCGGTTACCTGATTAGTCACCCGGGCTTTATTACTTCATTTGATGAACTGGGCGGCGCCACGGTAAGTTTAAATACGATAGACGATCCGAAAACAATTGTTATTAAAAGTGATACCCAGGTGGTAAGCAACCTGCTGCGCATCCCTCTTGATACGGCCCTGGGAAAACGCTTTGCGGCATACGATACCAATACAGTATACGTTTCCTCCAACAGGGATTCTGCTTTTCAAAAAGTATTTAACGGGCTGGCTATAAAAACAGGTGCGGGCTCTCCCCAGAAATCTGCACTAACCTACTACAGCCTATACAACGAAAATACTAAGCTCACCTGTTATTTCCGGGTAAGAAGGAATGGTGGCATTGATACGGTGTCTGCCGATTTTCCTTTGTATATTACGGGAACCTATTATGCTTACAGCGCTAATATTATTAAGCGCACACCGGCACACGGGTATGCTGCGCTTGACCCGGCCACCGCTATCCCTGATGCAGAAAATATATACCTGCAATCATCTCCCGGCTCCTATGCCATACTGAATATTCCCGGGCTGGATACCCTGCAGAACAGCATTATTCACCGTGCGGAGCTGGCGTTTGAACCCATTGCATTACCCGGTAATGAAATATACAGTACGCCCGACTTGCTTTTTATAGACCTTGTTGACAGCGCCGAAAACAGGTACCTGACCGTACCAGACGATTTTAATTATTCATTTACCAATTACGTATACGACTACCAGACTTTTGGAGGATACCTGAAGGATAATAAATACTTTTTTAACCTTACCCGCTACGTACAAAATAAAATTACCAAACAAGGTAAAAATTACGCTTTAAGGTTATCCGCACCTCAAACCACGCTCGACTATTATACCTATCCAAAAGAATCCGGCTCTGTTATTACTGCCAGCCGGGTAGCGTTTCGCATTAACCCGCAAATAGCCAAAGGGAGAACCATTGTGGGCGGCGGAAGCCATCCTTCCCAACCCATGCGGCTGCGTATAATTTATTCAAAAATTTAATTACCGGCTGCTTATCTTTGCGCCACTCTAAAATATATACGCCTGTATTTGGATTATATAAAATTTTTAAACATCCTTTAAAATGCCCTATTTATTTACTTCCGAAAGTGTATCTGAAGGACATCCCGATAAGGTTGCAGACCAGATATCCGATGCCTTAATTGATCATTTCCTGGCATTTGATCCCAACAGTAAGGTGGCCTGTGAAACGCTGGTAACAACCGGGCAGGTAGTGCTGGCAGGAGAGGTAAGATCCAAAGCCTATCTTGATGTGCAGGAAATTGCCCGCAGTGTGATCCGTAAGATCGGTTACACCAAAAGTGAATATATGTTTGAAGCGCATTCCTGCGGGGTGCTGTCGGCTATACATGAGCAATCGGCCGATATTAACCAGGGTGTAGACAGAAAGAAAAAAGAAGAGCAGGGCGCCGGCGACCAGGGAATGATGTTTGGCTATGCTACCAACGAAACAGAAGACTATATGCCCCTGGCACTTGACCTGGCGCACAAACTGCTCATTGAGCTGGCCAACCTGAGAAA
>CAYVEI010000341.1:0-3631 GCA_964450515.1 uncultured Terrimonas sp.
TATAAATACATGCAAAGTAACGTATGATATCTAAAAGTATTGTAAATAAACTGTTTATCTTCATTTGGCCTGCTCTCCCCGGCATATCCGCAGCTATTATACCCCATATTTCCGTTTAATTTCCCTTTCGGTGTCCCTGGCTTTAATGCTCTCCCGTTTATCGTGCAGCTTTTTACCCTTGCCCAGCCCGATTTCTATTTTTGCCAGCCCTTTTTCGCTGAAAAAAATACTGAGCGGCACAATGGTATATCCTTTTTCCTTTAATTTGGATTCGAGCTTTTTCAATTCTTTTTTATTCAGGAGTAATTTGCGTTCCCGTAAAGGCTCATGATTATGGTAGGTACCGTGGCTGTATTCCGCTATATGCAGGCTTTTGATCCATAGCTCGCCTTTGTGGAAATAGCAATAACTGTCGTTAAAGCTGGCCCTGCCTTCGCGCAGCGATTTTACTTCTGTGCCCGTTAATACCAAACCTGCCACATATTTGTCATCTATGTGATATTCATACCAGGCGGAACGGTTACGTATATTGGACATACTTTATATAAATGTGATTTCCCGGAAGGTAAACAAATTGAGCGTTACCGGGGTCAGGATTCAAATAGCGTGAGGAGGGTAGCTGTTTTTTCCTTTAACTCCCTGCGTGGAATAATAATATCTAAAAAACCATGATCCATCAAGAACTCTGAGCTTTGAAAACCCGGAGGAAGATCTTTTTTTATGGTTTCTTTAATTACCCGCGGGCCGGCAAACCCTATCATAGCCCCGGGTTCCCCGATATTAATATCTCCAAGCATGGCAAAAGAAGCGGTAGTGCCGCCATAAGTAGGATCGGTGCAAAGGGAAATATAAGGAATGCCCGCATCAGATAATTGCGACAGCTTGCCGGAAGTTTTGGCTAATTGCATGAGCGAAAAAGCACTTTCCATCATCCGGGCGCCACCGCTTTTACTAATGATCATTAAGGGAATGTGGTGCTGCAGGCAGTGATCAACCGCCTTGGCAATTTTTTCACCCATTACACTTCCCAGCGAGCCGCCGATAAAGTTAAAATCCATACAGCAAATTACCATCGCGTGATTGTGGATCTTTCCGGATGCCACAGAAATGGAATCGTTCAAGCCGGTTTTACGGTAGGCTTCCTCTAAGCGTTTTTGATAGGGCTTCAGATCATTGAACTTCAGAAAATCAACAGAACGGATATTAGTGAATAATTCTTTGTATTGCTGCTGGTCAAATAAAATATCAAAATATTCCTGGCTGCCTATGCGGTGGTGATACTGGCATTTAGGACAAACAAAAAGGTTTTCCTTGAGCTCCAGCACAGTACAGGTGTATTTACAACTCGGGCATTTGATCCATAATCCGTCAGGCGTTTCTTTTTTCTCTGCGGTAGATGTGAGTATGCCCTTTTTGATTCGCTTGAACCAACGGCTTCTTGCTTCATCATTGTTCCCATCCTCTCCGGCAAGGTTGGCATCAAAATCTTCTTCGTGTTGCATCTTTGTGCTTATGTTGGAGGTCAAGATTAACGAATTTATTGAATAATAACAAAAATACCCGTTGCGCTATTTCCATTCCCGGATGTGCCGGAAAAAATAAGTGGTTGAACTGCTAAAAGGCAAAATACAATATGCAAACAAGAGTATGGGGAGCAAATATAAACAAGAAATTATAAATCTGCCAACAGGAGGCTATTTCAGGCTAATTTGATCTTTTTCAGTATCTTGATTGCCAAAAAATTATTACATGTCACAACAAAGAAAAATTACTTTACAGGAATCAGAGATACCAACACACTGGTATAATATTATGGCAGATATGCCTAATAAACCCCTGCCACCCCTGCATCCCGGCACAAAACAACCTGTAGGCCCCGAAGATTTAGCCCCGCTTTTTCCTATGGAACTGATCAAACAGGAAGTAAGTACCGAAAAATGGATAGAAATACCGGACGAGGTGAGGAACCTGTATTCCATCTGGCGGCCTACGCCCATGTTCAGGGCTTACGGATTAGAAAAAGCACTGGGTACAAAATCTAAGATCTATTACAAATACGAAGGTGTTAGTCCCGCGGGTTCGCATAAGCCCAATACCGCTGTTCCGCAGGCTTATTATAATATGAAGGAAGGGATAAAGAAAATTTCAACAGAAACCGGGGCCGGCCAATGGGGCAGTGCATTGAGCTTTGCCTGTAAATTGTTTGGGATTTCCTGTGAAGTATTTATGGTAAAAGTGAGCTATGACGGCAAACCTTACCGCAAAATTATGATGAACACCTGGGGTGCAACGGTGCACGCTTCTCCCAGCAATTTAACGAATGCGGGCAGGAGCATCCTGGCCGGAGATCCCAACTCGCCCGGCAGCCTGGGCATTGCCATTTCTGAAGCGGTGGAAGTGGCGGCCACGCATGATGATACTAAATATTCTTTAGGCAGTGTATTGAATCATGTACTGATGCATCAAACCATTATAGGACTGGAGGCATTGAAGCAAATGGAAAAAGCAGGCGATTATCCCGATATTGTAGTGGCCCCTTTTGGCGGCGGATCCAACTTCGCCGGTATAGCGTTTCCTTTTTTACAAAACAAGTTAACAGGAGGAAAGAATGTAAGAGCTGTAGCGGTGGAGCCAACATCCTGCCCGAAATTAACGCGCGGTGTTTTCCGTTACGATTTTGGGGATACGGTTGGGATGACGCCGCTTATTCCGATGTACACGCTGGGGCATAATTTTATTCCCTCGCCTATTCATGCGGGCGGGCTGCGCTATCATGGGGCAGGCGCCATCGTTAGCCAGTTGCTCAAAGATGGTATTATTGAAGCCAGTGCCATTAACCAAACGGAATGTTTCGACGCGGGCTTATTGTTCTCCGGAACAGAAGGCATTATTCCCGCGCCGGAAGCTACCCATGCCATTGCTGAGGTGATACGGCAGGCGAAACAGGCTGATGAAGAAGGTGTTTCCAAAACCATTTTGTTTAACTTATGCGGTCATGGTCATTTTGATCTGAGCGCTTATGAGCAATACCTCAATGGTAAGCTGGTTGACTATGAAGTATCGCAGGAAGACATTAATCAATCGCTGGCAGCGCTGAATACGCCGGTGATATAGTGTTTCCCGGGATCATAGGACCCGCTCAACAATTATAAGTCCTGTGTGGATATGCAGTGAAAATAGTATTAATTGCCACTCATTCCAGCGTCCCTTAGCGAGATGATTTTTGAATACAACAGTTTGTTGCTCAAACCAAAGCAAGCCACGAATGCCCGCTGCCGGACGGGCAGGCACGAATACATGCATTAAAATACATTAAATATTCGGGCATTCGTGGCATATTAAAGGCGTGCGGGTTTTTGCCGTACAGCATACACGAATATTGGGTGCATAATAGTAATACAACAGCTAAGTACATCAACTTCACAACCCTATGCCTTACACCTTATACCCTGCACTAACTACTACTATTGGAGAACGGAACCTCCCCCGGAGGTTCATGGTATTATACCTCAGGCTCCCAACCCGGCTCATATTCCCGGCTCCATAATTGTAAAGCATCTTTGTCGTTCAGGATGTGTCCGTTCTTTGGATCGGTTTGTAAAGTGCGCCCTGTACGCTGGGCAATATTGCC
>CAYVEI010000342.1:0-3618 GCA_964450515.1 uncultured Terrimonas sp.
ATTTCCTTTATATCTATCTCCCATTGTAAGTTAGACAGCGTGGCATGCCCGTTCAGCACCGGACCGGCAACGCCAAAGCAAACAGCATCCGGTTGGGGCGCATGCAAGGTAAATTGCCGGGTAAGTTCTGTGATATTATTATAGTCTTTCGACACCAGCTTCGCTTCCTGTAACAAATGGTAATCATTATTTTCTATCCTGTATAAAGCGAGGTTGGTTTTGGTAGCACCCACATCGCCGGCAAATACAATGCTTCCGTTGGCCGCCTGTTCAGATTGAGAAAAGGGTAATAGCATATTGTATGAAATCATTTTTTCCTTACATATCTGCCATAGCAGGAATTTCAGCTACTTTATACAGCCCGATGTCTAATTTTTTCTTCGTTTCCTCAAACGCATGCAGTGTACGGTCAATATCTTCCTGTGTATGGGTAGAGGTAGGAATGAGCCGGTAAATGATATGTCCTTTGGGAATAACAGGATATACTACAATGGAACAAAAAATGCCATAGTTTTCCCTTAGATCCATTACCATTGCAGTAGCTTCTTCCACGCCACCTTTCATGTATACAGGGGTAACAACCGAATCGGTATGGCCAATATCAAATCCTTTTTCTTTCAGTCCTTTTTGAAGCGAAAGCGCGTTTTTCCAGAGCTGCTCTTTTAATTCGGGGTGCGAGCGTAATAATCCGAGCCGTTTAAGATTGCCCAGAACCAAAGGCATGGGCAGGCTTTTGGCAAAGATCTGGCTGCGGATATTGTAACGGATATAGTCAATGATGGGCTTATCACCTGCAACAAAAGCACCTATGGAGGCCATTGATTTGGCAAAAGTAGAAAAGTAAAGATCAATCTTATCCTGCACCCCCTGCTCTTCTCCCGCTCCCGCGCCGGTTTTACCTAAGGTGCCAAAACCGTGCGCGTCATCTACCAGTAACCGGAATGCATATTTATCTTTAAGCGCGGTGATCTCTTTTAATTTGCCCTGGTCGCCGGCCATGCCAAATACTCCTTCCGTAATCACCAGTATTCCTCCACCGTCCTGTTTTTGAATCAAAGCTTCGGCACGTTGCAATTGTTTTTCAAAGTCGGCTATATTGTTATGCTTGAAAACAAATCTTTGTCCCGCGTGCAGCCGTACGCCATCAATAATACAGGCGTGGCTTTCCGCGTCATAAACAATCACATCATGACGGGTGCACAATACATCTATAATGCTTACCATACCCTGGTAGCCGTAGTTCAGCAATACAGCATCTTCCTTTTGTTCAAACCCGGCCAGTTCACTTTCTAATTGTTCATGATAATGGGTATTGCCACTCATCATACGGGCGCCCATAGGTAATGCCAGTCCGAATTTTGCAGCAGCTTCCGCATCTGTTTTTCGCACTTCAGGATGATTAGCCAGCCCAAGATAATTGTTCAGGCTCCATACAATCATATCTTTTCCCCGGAATGTCATATGGCTGCCAATGTCTCCTTCTAATTTCGGAAAAGCAAAATAGCCATGCGCACGTTCACGATGCTGGCCCAAAGGCCCGTAGTTCTTTGTTAGTCTTTCAAAAATATCAGCCATACAATAATGTAATTAAAACAATAATAAAAAAAGCGGTGCAAAGATAGTCATTCTCACAGGTCAGGTAATATGGAGTACTGCTGGCAAGATGGAATGACGCGAAGGTAAGATTTTTGCACTGCTCAGATGCACAAAAAAAATAAAACTGCAACGAAACCCTTTACAGGAAAGCCTTGCGGTATTTTATTCACAGAGCAGATGGCTTGCCTGATCCCTGTTTGGGCAGCTTGCCATTCATTTATAAATGATGCTTGCGTATAGCCGCAGGTTCACCAACAAAAAAGGTGAACCTGCGGCATATGATCACACAAAATAACGATGATTGTTTTTGGGCTGTTTACCGGGTAACCGGCTTATTTCAGCTTTACCGATAGATTATTATTGATGGCTTCCAGGAAATCTTCGGTATTAAGATAATGCTCACCAAGCTTTACTTTATTGCCATGTATACAAATGGCAAGATCCTTTGTCATTTTTCCGCCTTCAACGGTTTCAATACACACGGCTTCCAGCGCATGACTGAAATCAATAAGCTGCTGGTTATTATCTAACTTCCCGCGAAATGCCAGCCCTCTCGTCCATGCAAAAATAGACGCAATGGGATTGGTGGAAGTGGGTTTCCCGGCCTGGTGATCGCGGTAGTGGCGGGTAACAGTTCCATGCGCGGCTTCCGCTTCCAGCGTTTTACCATCGGGGGTGATCAGTACAGAAGTCATTAAGCCAAGGGAGCCGAACCCCTGCGCAATAGAATCACTTTGCACATCGCCGTCGTAGTTTTTACAGGCCCACACAAAATTGCCGTTCCATTTTAGGGCGCTGGCCACCATGTCGTCAATCAGGCGGTGCTCGTAAACAATACCTGCCGCTTCAAACTGTGCTTTAAACTCCTGCTCGTAAATATCCTGGAAAATATCTTTAAACCTTCCGTCGTATTTTTTCAGGATCGTATTTTTTGTAGAAAGATACAAGGGCCATTGTTTGCTCAGCGCCATGTTAAAGCAGCTCCGGGCAAACCCTTTTATGCTTTCATCTGTGTTGTACATGCTCAGGGCCACGCCGCCTCCTTTAAAATCAAACACTTCAAACACTTCAGGTGCGCTGCCATCTTCGGGAGTGAAGGTCATGGTGAGCTTACCTTTGCCTTTGATTACGGTATCGGTTGCACGATACTGGTCGCCAAAAGCATGACGGCCAACAATAATAGGCGCTGTCCAGTTGCTTACCAGCCTGGGCACATTTTTCATTACAATGGGTTCGCGGAAAACGGTACCGTCCAGTATATTACGGATCGTACCGTTAGGGCTTTTCCACATTTGTTTCAGGTTAAATTCTTTAACCCTCGCTTCATCGGGCGTAATGGTGGCACATTTAATGCCAACGCCATATTGTTTAATGGCAGTAGCCGCGTCTATGGTTACCTGGTCGTTGGTCTGGTCGCGGTGCTCAATACCCAGGTCGTAGTATTTAATATCAATGTCAAGATAAGGCAGGATCAGCTTGTCTTTAATGAATTTCCAGATGATCCTTGTCATTTCATCTCCATCCAGTTCAACTACCGGATTAGCCACTTTAATTTTTTCTGCCATACCAGATTTTTTAAGGTTATAGTATATAATTGTCGGCAAATGTACATCCTGAATCCTGATTTGAAAATATTGAGCACCAAAAGTTGGGAAATGGGTGCGGGGTGAAGATTGGAGGGTGCAGGGTGTACAGGGTACAACGGGTGATCAAATAAACATTGAACAGGCAGGTGGCGAAACCAAAAGTATGAGGTAAAAACAGCACATCGCAGCGCTCCCCGGCAAACGCACCAAACCTCCTGCGGAAATACATTGCGGAAAAAGAATGTCCTTTAGTTTGTCACTTTTAAACTGTATTTTCAGGTAACGATATTACCCGATGCGGTTAAAAAAAATTTTCTTTAGCTATTCCAGGGCCGATGCTTCGGATTTTGCTTTACAGCTTGCGCTCGATCTTAAAAAGGCGGGCTTTAATGTTTGGATTGACCAGCAGGATATCCGGGCCGGAACAGAATGGGAC
>CAYVEI010000343.1:0-3610 GCA_964450515.1 uncultured Terrimonas sp.
AGGTGCTGAAGATGAATTAGGGAAATTTTTTATCCCGGGACAAAGTCCCGGAAGAGCATAGCGCATGCGGAGTCCGGATACTTCGTATAAATTGAAACTCGTCTGCAGGAGCAAAAGTACAGCGATGCAAACGGTTGAAGTTTCAACGTCCCGTTCCACTTGCAGCAATACCAATGTAGCGGTAGTTTTTTATTGTTTCTCCGATATAGTTCATTGCTTTGTCATACGTTTCTATACCATGTCCCACATTGTTAAAAACCTGTACGTCTTTTAATGCTTTTATGTGCACCTTGGCATTCTCAATTGATTTTTGATATGGGAACAATAAGTCCTTATTTCCTTCAAGAAGATAGGTGTCCACTTTAACGTCAGCCAACTGTTTGTCCATATAATACGGCTTCTGTGTTTTGTCTTTATAACGGCTTATAGCAAAAACTTCGTACTCTATGATTAGCTTTTCAGCGTCCAGTGATAATAGATGATCAGGTTTTGAAAAAACAGCCTTATCTAAAAAGGTACGGACATTTTTTTCGGTAGGTTTTACTATTGGCAGTAAATTGTAATAGAGATTACTCCATTTCATCGAAAAAGTTTGCAAACAACCCGGGTTTAGAAGAAAAGCCGCCTTTATTTTGTCGGGATTTGTAATTCCTAGCTTCATACAGATTAACCCACCGAAAGACGCACCTGCTATAAATGCACTTTTGATTTCCAATTTCTCTAAAATTTCATTTGCCCAATGTCCATAATCTAATGATTTTATGTCAGGCGTAGTACCATTGCTGAAATTGGGAAGTCCATTTGTTTCGATCAGAAAAATCCGGAGTTTAAGGTTTAGATTGTCCAGCCCTTTGTCAAAATCCCAAAACAGCGAAGTTGTCCTTGCTCCGGGGAATATCACTAAAGTATCCCCATTTACTTTGGTGTTTATTCCCCAAACGTGAGTTTTACCCAAAGCCGTGTCAATTTCAATTCTTTCATACTCTCTTCCATTGGCTTTTTCTAATTTTTTTACCCAATTTTCAAGAAATAAAAAATCTTGTTTCTCGTCTTTAAAGAAGGATTGTCGTTTTATCTTCATATCTACTTTGCTGAATGCTTAGCTAAAATTACCGTTAACGAACAGGTATTTGCCAGGGCAGGGAATTCATTGATTGTCCAGCCGGTACAAATGCCCAATTGAAAATATGTTGTTGAAGTTAAGAACTAAAGCTGAATGTTGAACGTCGAGCCCGAACCGCTGCTGATGCTTGCACTTAGTTGATGTTATAATGTCAAGCCCTGCTTTTGCAAATACTTTTGTTGTGCGTTCGCCTTAATTCGTTTGAGAATATTGATTATGCAGAAAGGTTTACTTGTTCATATTTGTTTTTGTGGGGCTATCGTACGAGCGGAAAGTATAAATTAATTATTAAGATTAAAAAAAGAGGCTGTCTCAAAAGTAAAATGAAGCCTTAGAGAATTGTCTGTACTAAAATTTTCTCCATCAGGGATACGAATAAAAAGAGGCTGTCTTCGACTTTTGAGACAGCCTCTTTTTAATATTTATCACTTCCCAAGGATCTGTTATTGTACTTGATGAAGTTTTTCTGAATTTACAATATCATCACCATCTAATCTTTGCGTAAGATAGGGAATATCGTTTTCAACTGACTGCAAAGAAATGTTATTAGAAATTAAGGCATTCTGTACGCTGACTGATAGAGGCAGACGCCAAGAACTTTCAACGTCAAATGGAACGTCTTCTTCATTAAACTCGTTATTAAAAGTCCAATTCACATTCTCCCAAGCAACATGATATTTTTTTGGTAAGAACTTTTTTATTACAAATAGTGTTGGTCTTCTGTCTCCAAAGGCAGAAGTCTGAATGAGAATATCTTCCGGCACCTGCAATCCTCTTCTTTCCCTTTCTTTTGCATTCATCCAAATGTTATGAACGTACATCGGTCTTTCGTTAGGTTTTAAAGACATCATTTCTTCAAATAAAAGCTGAAAAGCTGGCTGTCTTGTAAACGTAATTAAATCATCATAATATTCCCTCATGACAGTCGATAATTCAATTCTGTCAAAATCAAGACCTGGATATTCATTGTCTTCGAATTGTTCCATGATTTTTAAAGATTTTAAATGATTATATAAAAAATGTTTTAAAATGTAAGCATTAAAAATCAGAATACTCTATTAAGTATTTATTAGTCTATGTACTTCCTCCAGCGCCACCACATACGGTTGCTGCACCTCCGCAAGCACATGCACCCCAAGCAACACTTCCACCAGGACGCCCTAAGCCCGGAATTTCAAATGGAAATTTAGATGTCTTTATTTTTTTTAATTTCCCATTTGGATCGACTTCTAAAATATCTGTACTGCCAGGCTCAAAGTATCTTGTAGTAATGCGCATATTTGCAGGTATTTTCACTCCCTTTGCGGCAAGAGCCTGTACAGTTAATGTTTTCTTTCCAACTTCCTGTCTTTTTGCAACGGGAGTTTGTTTCATATCCTTCATCGCAGCAACAAATTGAGGGTGAGTAATCATCTCAATTATTGCATCCATATCTTTTTTTACCTTTGCAGGATCAATTAAATCGTTTGCCATAATTTATTTATTAAAAGTTAGTTTTAAAGTAATTACAGTCAAAGGCATTATTTAGCTTGAGTCAATTTTGAATATTACTGTCATAAATGCAGATTTGACATTACTTCATATAAACAACTGTTGTAAAAATACTAATGCGTTGTTTTGACCGCAATAAGCATATGTACTTAGGTACCTCTACTTAGCATATCAAATGATTCTTGATATTTTATCAGAAATAACAGTAATTCAGCAGTAGTACTAGTGTTTGTTTTCTTATGAATGCTTTGGATATGACAATCGACTGTCCGAATTGACATTCCTAATTCTTTGGCAATATTTTTTCGCAAAGTCGCTTTAGCTATAAGTGACAATATCTGTTCTTCACGAGGAGTAAATTGATTTTTCATGAAGTAAAAAGTTTAGACCTGAGTGTTTAAAGGTGACGCACAACACTTTGATTGGCGCTACATCCCCATGTTTAATAATTATTTATAAACGCTTATACGTACTTTTAAACGTTTATAAACGGATATCTTTCTCATGGGTAATTCCCGCAGGTATTCAAAAAAAATGATCTCTATAAAACTATGCTACAGGTCACATAAATACGCTACTCCTGATTTAAAAAGGCAGGCTTTCAGATTTGGATGATAATATGTACAGGTTTTCACAAAACGCGAAACGAAGAATATGGATGGCTGCTAACCAGTAATACAAGGGGCAACAGATCATGAAAGAAGGAAGCGTAAAAACGAAGCGTATAGGCTGACAAGAGCGGATTAAAATGGTTGTTAAATCTATTCTTTTTTTGGGGGAAAGTAAAATGTTTTTGAAAATTTATTTTGATTAGCATCCCGGCGGTGCATTAGCGCTAATGGTGGTTTCATGGCCACCCGCATGGCTTTTTTATGAAGCCCGCGATGCGACTATAATAGCCAACACACGAACACATACGAGGGCAGTGAACAATCAATTAAGATTAGAAAGTTGCCTTACCTTTTTTACCCTGTTCAGGGTATAGCTGAAATCCTT
>CAYVEI010000344.1:0-1693 GCA_964450515.1 uncultured Terrimonas sp.
GCCAGTTTGTTGTAATTGTCTCCATAGCCCGCTTTAACGCGGTCCGGGCCTTCATCCATTATCATATTTATATATGCCCCGCCCATTGAATACGGGTGTACATCAGACCAGTAATTTTTAGCCCATTCAATAACTTTTTCTTTGTCATTTGCATTATCAGCCACGCCTACTATTACCATTCCATAATTGGCATCGCGATAGTTCCAGGCAGTTTCCCCCCTGCTAACTTTTGATGCAGCACCATTGATGTTGTACATGTGCATAGTGCAGTATCGTGTAGGCATTTGCCGGGCATATTCTATATGCTTTTTAATAGTTGCAGCGGTCAGGTCTTTTACATAATCTGCTTTCCAATACCAGATTAATCCCGGAGGATACAAAGGATCAAACAACGTGTTGAGTGCAGGCACAGTTAGTGTACCAACAAAATCCAGCGATGGCGTTTTTTTCGCTCTTATGGGTTTAAATGCTGCTTCGGCTTTCTCCATATCACCTGCATAACACCAAACTACCCCGCACATTTTTTTAAGATGTAAATGTTCAGGGAATGGCGCAAAAGGCGGTACAGTCAATAAAGCAAAATAACCGCTTAGTTCATCCGGCGCTTTATTAATAAATTCATGATGCCATGCAAACATTTCTTCTGCATCATCCAGTTCCCAGAGCATAGGGCCTGCATACACGGTATGTACAGGGCACATTTTAAAGGTGAAGGAAACCACAACCCCAAAATTTCCGCCACCGCCACGCAAGGCCCAGAATAAATCAGTGTTTTCTGCTGAAGATGCTTTTACCGGTTTGCCGTTAGCAAGCACCACTTCCGCTTCAAGCAGATTATCAATAGCCAGGCCAAGGCTTCGGGTAAGGTTGCCAAGCCCTCCGCCCAATGTGATGCCGCCTACACCCGTAGTGCCAAATATTCCCGAAGGCACACACATACCTACTTCATGTGTTGCGGTATCCACTTCTTTCAATAAACATCCTCCCTGTACCTTAACCGTTTTTACATTCGCATCTACTTTAATTTCTTTCATTAAGGAAAGATCAATCACCAGCGCATCGTTTGCAATACCCAGCCCGGCTGCATTGTGACCGCCGCCTCTTACTGCAAGCAGCATATTGTTATCTCTTGCAATATTTACACAAGCAATTACATCATCCGTATTTCTGCATTGTGCTATAGCGGCAGGATGTTTATCAATCATGCCGTTATAAACCTTGCGGGCTTCATTATAAACAGGGTCAGCAGGTAAAATAAGATTACCCTGTAACCTGCTTTTCAGATCGTTGCTCCAGTTATTTTTCATACCACAGTGTTTATAGTGTGTGAACAAAATTAGTACCACAGGGCAGGTAAGCGTTTTTCTTAAACGCCCAAAAACTTTTCTTAAAAGTTCATGGTTTGGTTTTGAAAAGATTTGCTGTACCAAAATTATACACTGGGGCCGCATCCATGTTAGCAATAACTATTCAAATAATCGCAAAAAATGTTCACTGGCTTATATTTGTCTTTGGCGCCCAGCAGATTTCTTTCCCGTTACAACATGTATTTAGTTTAACACAACCCTCCGGCGGGATCAAAATGAACGGTTGATATTTTTCGGGTATTTATACACCCAGACAGAGTGAGATGGCTGCAAGAAGTTCTTATCATACACTTTTCAAAAAGGCAGATGGTGTACAACCAAATTTT
>CAYVEI010000344.1:1793-3579 GCA_964450515.1 uncultured Terrimonas sp.
GCAAAGCCCGTGTGCCAGTTTTATTGCCTGCTGAAAAAAATCGCCTTCGGCAGTTACAGGCTGTGCAGCACTGATGCCTGATCTGAAAATGATACCGGGCGTTTTTTCCTTTTCATTCAATAATTGCTGTTGTATCTGCAACGCACATGCTATGGCTTTGGCAGTATCGTCAAACACCCCGATCATACTGTCATCACGCTCCCATTTCAATTCCCGCCCCTTAAATACATTAATATTTTTAAATACTATTTCCCTTGCCCAGTTGGGTTGCTGAAGCTCCGGCAATTGTTTTGAGTTTGTTGCCTTTGTTATTCCTGTTACTGAAGCCAGTAAGATGGTTCTGTAGCCGGTATCTATTGTGCCATCCTGGCGCCGCACATGGCCATGGTCTATTTTATGCCCGGTACCCATCATCTTTTCATAAAAGCCCGTTTCTACTTTTGTTAAAGCACAGGCAATATTACCATGCGCCATTTTATGTACCAGCTCACAGGTTTCAGCGTTCGGGCCTTCTACCAGGCAAAATACAGCGCCGGCTTCCTGGTTCACCCAAAACTGGTGATACCGGACGCCATATTTCTCCTGTATAGCCACATCTGCTATATGTGCCGCCTTTACGTCTTCAACGGTAACATTTTCAATTTTATGAAAGTCCATATACAGCGGCATAACAGGTATATTAATAATTAAAATAACCTTTCGGGTATTTGCATTTTTAACTGTTTTCGGAATTGCAATGGAGCCGTTCCATATTTTTCTTTAAACACCCTGCAGAAATGAGAAACGTTTTCAAAGCCACTGTCATAAGTAATTTCATTCACATTCTTTGCACTCGTTTCCAGTAAAGATTTTGCATAATTCAGCCTTTTTTCCGTAAGCCATTTGCCGGGTGTTGTATGATAATGTTCCCAAAAATCCCTTTTAAACGATGAAACGCTCCGTTGTGCAATACGTGCAAATTCAGCCAGGGACAGGTTGAAACAGAAATTGGTTTCCATAATATCATTCAATGGCAGCTTTTGAAAATCGCTCAGGTAATTTACATACGCCAGTAAGCCTGTATTTTCTGGGTTGGAAAGAATGTTAAACAACAGCTCTTTGAATTTAAGTTCCAGCAAACTTTCCGGAGGAGAAGGGTGCTGCGAAAAATAAGGCAATACACTGTAAAAAAAAGCTCTTGTTACATCGTTTATTTTTATCCTGATAAGCGATTCACCCGGAGAAGCGGGCAGCGGCCTCACCAGCAAAAGCTGCCGGTTTTCATTATAAAAGCGACAAATAAATTCATCCGGGAAATAAAATGCCAGCAGTTCCCATTGTAAATCTGCATTTTCCTGTTTCCAGGCGCCTTTCTTTGCAAAATGAGTGGTATGTTCTGTCATGCTCCATGACCTTGTGCCGCAATGAAAAGTTTTGGTTCCCTGCAGGGTGAAAGCGATTTGATTAAAGTGGTTATATACATATACATATTTATCTTCCTGCGGGCACTTATAGTGTAAAAAAAGCAGGTCGTTCACGGCTAATTGCTTAAACTCCCTGGGTCTGCTGGTTATATAGTCATATGTATTGTTCATTTGGTCAATAAAATATTCATAAAGCACTCAATACATAGAATGATTTTACTGTTTGGGTTCCGGAAAAACGCATCAGAATATCTACAAGCTATATTAATTCCACTCGGCGGAGGTAAGTATTGCAGGGAGGTTTTTTATAAAATATCGGGAAGTCTGCTTAAAGTTAAATATTATATATTAAAAAACATACACCTGTGGAAATTTTCATTCAT
>CAYVEI010000345.1:0-3576 GCA_964450515.1 uncultured Terrimonas sp.
ATTAAAAAGCTGATCGCGCCGCCCTGGCTATGTCCCACAATGTAAAAGTCTTTAATGCCTGCCTGGTAACACTCCGCTATGTGCTGTAATATATCCTTCGATAAAAAAGCCGTAGCCAGCAGCCAGCCTGCATGAACGGCTGCAAGCGGGCTTTGGGCCAGTTCATACCTGAAAGTATCGGTGTCTGAAAGCTTTAATTCACCCTTTGCAGGAACCATTGCCGCATAAAAATTAGCCAGCCAGCTTTCCGCATTCAGGGTAGAGCCCCTGATGCTGATGGCAGCCACGCTATCGGGACTTAGCCAAAGCTCCCACACATTATCCAGTCCAACCGTTGCCGACCGATACCGGAGTGTAAACCGTTCGGGGTAAGGTATATTTTTCCCAAATTCAAGCTCGCTGTTTTTAGCGGTTACTTTAAGCAGCTCTGTGTATTCGTGCTTATCGAAGCCCGGTTGCAATTTTTGCGCGGTAGCTTCTATAAAAAACAATACAGTTAGCAGTGCAATAACATAGCGCTTCATGTGTTGTGTTTAAGGCTGCAATCTATGGCTTAAGCCGGATATTAGTGTGCTATAATTTTGTGTATGGTTTGCAAACATGCGGACTGACGCTCCCTTGTCGCGTACCAACCGCATCCGGGAATTGCGCGCCGTTGTACGATGTCCTGCTATACGATGTCTCCGACTTCGTATGCTGTATGTTCTCCCGGGACTCCGTCCGCAAAGACCCTGCCGCGCTAATGCTACTGGTATAAGTATTATCTTAGCCTCAACCATCATACCGGATATGCGTATACAATTTATTCTCCTGGCTTTTGTTTCCAGCACTTTTTCTGCTGTTTCCGCACAAAACAAATCAAGCATCTATCCCGTAGCGCTTACCTGTGAATATCTTGACCATCCCGGCGCACTGGATATAAAACAACCCCGTTTTAGTTGGAAGCTGGCCCCGGCAGACGCTTCGGCTTTTGCTCAAAAACAAACGGCTTACCGTATAATGGTCGGTTCCACAAAAGATCAGCTTAACAAAAACAAAGCAGATATATGGAACAGCGGCTGGATACCATCCGGCGAATCACATCTTATTCCCTACAAGGGCAAAACACTTCTGTCTGATAAAGATTATTACTGGACAGTAAGCGTAAAAGACGAAAAGGGAATGGTATCGCCCCTGAGCG
This sequence comes from uncultured Terrimonas sp., assembly GCA_964450515.1. Taxonomy (GTDB): domain Bacteria; phylum Bacteroidota; class Bacteroidia; order Chitinophagales; family Chitinophagaceae; genus Agriterribacter. Next base: position 1,181 of record CAYVEI010000345.1, read on the forward strand.
AAACCGCGCATTTCAGCACCGGTTTGTTTGATCAAAAAGAATGGACAGCAAAATGGATCGGCACAAATGAAATGTATGATCCCTATAAGGGCAGCAATAAAATACCCGATCCGTGGATGAGGAAATCGTTTGATTTGAAAACAAAGCCCGAAAGAGCCGTGCTGTATGTGGCATCTGTAGGATACCATGAAGTGTATATCAACGGCAAAAGAATAAACGCCCATGTTTTAGCGCCTGCCGTAACCGACCATACCCAACGCGCACGCTATATTGCCTATAATATAACAACAGCGCTGAAGCCGGGAAAGAATGTTATTGGCTTATGGCTGGGCACTTCCTGGTCTATATATGCACCTTATGCCACACCCGACAAGCCCCGGACGCCCATGGTCATAGCCCAGACTGATATTATTGGAAATCATAACCGGCGAATAACCAGAATTATTACCGACGAAACATGGAAAACACACGCAAGCCCAAGCCGGCTCATCGGGAACTGGGGCTTTGGCGTGGGCGGATACGGAGGCGAGATATGGGATGCCAATAAAGAGATACCCGGCTGGAATGGGACAGACTATAATGACGAGGCATGGAAAAACGTGAATGTATATACGCCGAAGCTGGAACTTTCTGCACAGCAGGTTGAAACCAATGCCTTGTTTGATGAGATACAGCCGGTTTCCATTGAACACCGTGCCAATGGTTCCTACCGCGCAGATATGGGTGTAAACTTTGCCGGGTGGATACAGGTTCATGTTAAAGGAAACCCGGGAGACACTGTGCGGCTGCTTTTTTCCGAACGGCAACAGGATGATATGACCTACGGACTGCACAACCTGTATATTATAGGACCAACCGGTGAGGGCAGTTTTAAAAACAGGTTTAACTATAACTCCGGAAGATGGATGACGATACAGGGCGTAAAGCAGGCTCCGCAGAAAGCCGACATTAAGGGATGGATGGTGCGCACGGATTTCAAATCCACCACCGCTTTTGAATGCTCGGATCCCTTGCAAAACTGGATCTATAATACGGTAAAATGGACATTCGAAAATTTATCGCTCGGCGGTTATGTAGTGGATTGTCCGCAACGTGAACGATTTGGCTACGGTGGTGATGCACATGCTACTTCTGAAACGGGGTTGCTCAATTACGGGCTGGGTGCATTTTATACCAAATGGCTGCAGGACTGGCGGGATGTGCAGGGCACAGAGCCGATGGTGGGAAACATGAACGATACCACATGGGCACATAAACAAGCCGAAAGCGGACGACGCCCGGGCGGCGGGATCTTGCCTCAAACCGCTCCCACCTATCATGGCGGAGGCGGCCCGGCATGGGGCGGCATTGTGGTTACCCTGCCCTGGTTCCTTTATGAATACCTTGGCGACAAACGCGCCGTGGAGGAAAACTTTGATATGATCAAAGGCTGGCTGGGTTTCTTAGATACGCATGTAAAAAACAATATGCTAACGCGGTACGGAGGAAAATGGGATTTTTTAGGCGACTGGCTTTGGCCGCACGCTACCACACAGGGCATGAACAATTATTCTGATGAAAACCTTTTTTTCAATAACTGTTATTGGATTTACAACCTCAAAACAGCCGCAAAGCTTGCCCGCGTTATCGGAAAAAATGAAGAGGCTGCACAATGGGAGAAACAGGCAAAATCGGCAAGCGAAACTGTTCACCGTAAGTGGTACCACGCTGATGATCACAACTATGCCGACAACAGCATGAGAAGCCTTGCTGCCGCATTGTACGGAGATATTATGCCGGCAGGATTGCGTCCTTTGGTGATGAAGCGATTAGAAAAAGAAATCCTGGTGAACCAGAAAGGACACATTGATGCAGGAATAACCGGGGGAACGATGTTGTTTAAAGTGCTTCGGGAAGAAGGACGCGATGATCTCCTCTATTCCATGACCTCCCAAACAACGTACCCCGGTTGGGGCTTTATGCGTGAAAATGGCGCTACTACCATGTGGGAGATGTGGGAAAAAGATCTTCCCGGTCACTCCCTGCTGCACAGCTCTTATCTTTATCCCGGGGCATGGTATATTGACGGCGTTGCCGGTATCAGGAAGGATGATGATTACCCGGGCTTCAGGAAATTCAGCCTGCGTGTTCCTCAGTTCACCGGGGAGCAGCTAACATGGGCAAAAGCGGAATTTGATTCCCCTTCCGGGAACATCAAAGCCCACTGGAAGCGCGAAAATAACAGGCTGGTATACGTGGTTACGATCCCCCCGAATTGCATGGCAACCATTTATTTTCCTGATGAGGATGGAAAAACGGTTCAGGTAAATTCATCTTACGCAAAAAAAACAGGAACCAGCAAGGGGTATGCTGTATTTGAAGCCCCTGCAGGAACTTACCGGTTTGAGAATTAGGAT
>CAYVEI010000346.1:0-3557 GCA_964450515.1 uncultured Terrimonas sp.
AATCAGGAACAGGCAATTAAACAATGGCTTTATGAACTATACGTCACTTCTTTTATCGCTGCTGATTCTCAGTTCCGTTTCTTATGGTCAGACAAATAGCCGGCAAATAAAGATCGGTAAAGAGCATACATATCTGAATTTTCCTGTGTCTATGAAGGATGGGCTCAAAAAAGCACAGATCCTTTTTGACGGTGAGGTGATTGATGAATTTACCATTCACCTGTCCAGCGGACAACCGGATTACTGGACTTTCTTCGACGTATCTCCTTACCAGGGGAAAACGCTTACCATTCAATCTGAAGGTACGGATAGTCTGCAGCAGGGATTTAACCGGGTATATTCTGCTATACGGTTTCCCGGCGAAGACAGCTTATACAAAGAAAAGCTGCGGCCGCAGGTTCATTTTTCATCCCGGAGAGGATGGCTCAATGATCCCAACGGGCTGATCTTTGCCAACGGGCTTTATCATTTATTTTACCAGCATAATCCCTATGGTACCGGTTGGGGAAATATGCACTGGGGGCATGCTGTTAGTAAGGATCTGCTTCATTGGAAAGAACAACCTGGAGAGGCGTGGTATACGCCCGACCATGACGATGCGGCTTTCTCCGGCTCTGCAATTGTAGATCCCCGTAATACTTCCGGATTCCGGCAAAACGGCATTGATCCCATCATCGTATTTTATACCAGCACAGGACGCGGCGAGTGTATCGCCCTCAGTTATGACAATGGAAAAACCTTTAAGGATTATGAGGGAAACCCTATATTGAAGCACCAGGGACGGGACCCTAAAGTATTTTGGTATGCACCCGGGAAACATTGGGTGATGGCTGTATACAGTGAATCGCACACTAAAGACATGGGATCGCCGGACCAAAAGAAAGCGGTATATGGAATAGCCATTTATACCTCGTCCGATCTGAAGCGCTGGACTTATCAATCTGTGCTGCCCGGTTTTTATGAATGCCCGAATCTTTTTCAGCTTCCCGTAGAAGGAGATCTTTCTACAAAAAAATGGGTCATTTATGGAGGAATCGGAAAATACAAGGTAGGAGATTTTGACGGGAAGAAGTTTACCATAGAGCAGGATCTTACGGATTATGATCGTGGCGGCGCTTTTTATGCTTCCCAACTGTATGAAAATATACCGGCAAAAGACGGCAGGCAGATCCAGGTGGCATGGGCGCGCATCCCGGCTCCCGGCATGCCGTTCAACCAGTGCATGGGTTTCCCCGTAGCGTTGAAGCTGAAGAAAAAATACAATACTTATGTGCTTTGCCCTTCACCTGTTGAAGAAATAAAGACTTTACATAAAGACAGCCATGTATATAAAGATGTTGTGCTGGATCAAAAGAACAGCGCTTTTGTTCCCCCGGTAAAAGGAGATGTTTTACATATTGTAGGCGTGTTTGAAAGAGGGGATAGCTGGCAATTCGGGCTGAGTATAAATGGGTATGAGGTTACCTATGACAACGTTAATCAGCATTTAAACAACATCACTTATCCCAGGGAAGAGGATGTCATTAAGATAGAAGTGATAGTGGATAAAACTATTGTGGAAGTTTTTATTAATGATGGGGAATTATACTTTGTAAAGCCTCTTGATGCTGTAAACGGGAAACAGGAGATCAAAGCTTTTGCAAAAGCGCGAGCAGAGAGCAACAAAACTGTTCTTAAAAAACTGGAAGTGCACAGGCTTAAATCTGTTTGGTAAAGCTGGAACACATGAAACAACAAATAAAAGAGATCATAGTGATATTGACCATATTGGTTATTCCAGCTATGATGAAAGCACAACAGGTCTATATTAGTTTAAAGTATGTGGATCCGCTGAAAAAGGTGTTTAAAGAAGCGGTTTTTTTTCCTGATCAACCGGCACTGGCCGATGTGGCGAGAGGAGAATATGCCAGCTTCCAGTTTGCCTTCCGCAGCAATGCACCTGTACAGGGGTTGCGGGCTTCCCTCCGGGGCAATATGGCCGGATCTGCTTTTATCAGCAACGGCTCGGTAGGATATGTTGGCTATGTAGGCGTTGGACGGCCCCAGGCTGAACCGGCAACAGACAGATTGATTTCCGCTTCAGGCCTTTTCCCCGATCCTATTCTTGATACGATGCAGTCGGAATTGCCTCCCGGCTGCACGCAACCGATCTGGGTTAGCGTGAAGATACCCAAAAACATAGAGGCAGGTCAGTACCATGGCAGCCTTATGGTAACGGGAAAAGCAATGAACAAAAGCTTTTCCCGGAAGGTGGAGTTTACCATTCATGTTTACCCGGTAACCATTGATTCGTCATCTCTTTGGGTGACCCAATGGTACCAGGCCTCCCCGCTGACTTTCGGGATGATGAACAACGGGAAAGAGGTTCCTTTGTACAGTCCGCGTTACTGGGAGCTGCTTGACGTGCTGGCACATAAGATGGCAGACTACGGCCAGAACGTGAGCATGATATCACCATTGCGGCTTACGCAATACCGGCTGGAGAACGGGAAATATTATTTTGATTTCAGCCGCTTTGATCGCACCGCGACAATATTAAAGACTGCAGGTGCACTTAAAAGAATAGAAGGAGGACATATTGCAGCACGCATGGGCGGCTGGGACAGTGATATAGGAGTACTTGTTCCCCGTATCACGGCCGATACTGTTGTTCTTGAAAAGCGGCCGTTTGCCGACCGGCAGGCACAGGATTTTTATGAGCAGTTCATTCCTGCCCTGGTGGCACATTTAAAGGAGAAAGGATGGATCGGCAGCTATATGCAGCATATTGCAGATGAACCTACCGATTCCAATGCAGACAGCTATATGCAGATAGCCGCATTTATTAAAAAACTGGCGCCGGGCATTCCTATCATGGACGCCTGCCATACACATAAGTTAAAGATGGATATATGGGTTCCGCAGTTGAATTTCCTGCGTGATGAATATCACTTTTACCGGCAGCAGCAACAGGCAGGCAGCGAGCTGTGGTTTTATACCTGCATGTGGCCGCAGGGCGAGTACGCGAACCGCTTCATTGAGCAGCCGCTGATCAAGACCCGCCTCCTGCACTGGATCAATTTCCGCTATGGCATTACCGGCTATTTGCATTGGGGTTTCAATCAATGGCATCATGGCCTTCGTCCCTTCGAAGAAACCACAGACCGGAACAGCGAAGGAGGGTCGGTGCTTCCCGGAGGGGATTCCTATATTGTATATCCCGGCTATGGAAAGCTGTATGGCTCTATCCGGCTGGAAGCCATGCGCGAAGGGATCAACGATTATGCCTTACTGCAAATGCTTGACCGGAAATACCCCGGCAGGGCAATGGAAATTTGCCGGGAGACAGTATTTGATTTTAATAAGTACGACCTGAGCATACTGTCTTTCAGAGACAGAAGAAAACAGATATTAGAAGCACTTAGTAAATAGATCGCCCGTAATACCTGGCTGATTAAAACAAAGGAAAGATGATGATGAGTGCATTCCAAATTTTCACAGGCAGACATCTATCTGGTGGTACGTAGACACGTACCACGGCGACCGCCCCGGCACGTGTCTCACGTGCCGGAAAATAT
>CAYVEI010000347.1:0-3552 GCA_964450515.1 uncultured Terrimonas sp.
ATTTCACAGGTTTTGCTGTCTGGCTTTCTGTTTTTATTTTCCTGTTCTCGTTTCCCTACATTACCTCTTTCCTGTCTTTCCTGCTGTTTGTAGCCGGAACCACCATAGTAGTATATGCCGCTTACCACAGCAGACTTAAAATACTCAATTTTCTTAAGCTGGGGCTCTGGTGCTTTGCGTTTATACTTATTGGCTACTCTACCTATCTTACTACCATGATCCGTTCTGCGGCCAATCCATCGGTAGATATGTATAATGTAGATAACCCAATGAGCCTGGTAGGTTATGTTGGCCGTGAGCAGTATGGCGATTTTCCGTTAATATACGGGCAAACCTTTGCCGCCGATGTAAAAAGGAATCCCGATGGTACTCCAATGGTTAAAGAAAAGGGCTACCGCTGGCAGAAGGGAGATAAGAGGTATATTAATATCGGTAAAAACTTTGAATATGAGTATGAGGCTGACGACATGATGTTCCTGCCCCGTATATGGGATGCCAGCAACGACCAGGGGCATGCCAATTATTACCGGAGCTGGCTCGGGTTGGGTAAAGATGAAAAACCTACCTATGTTGATAATATCCGCTGGGCTTTCAGCTACCAGATAGGATGGATGTACCTGCGCTATTTTGGATGGAATTTCATTGGTAAGCAAAACGACCTGCAGGGAACCGGCAATGTGCGGGATGGTAATACCATTACCGGCATTTCATTTATTGATAACCTGTTTTTGGGCGACCAGTCTAAGCTGCCGGACAGCATTAAGGATAATAAGGCGAACAATAAATTGTTTGCCCTGCCTTTTATATTGGGACTTATCGGTTTATTCTTCCACTACCGCCATCACCGCGAAGATTTTTTAGTGAGCTTTTTATTGTTTTTCTTCACGGGTTTTGCCATAGTGTTTTACCTGAATGCGGCCGGCCCGCAACCGCGCGAACGCGATTACGCGTTTGCAGGTTCATATTATGCGTTTGCTATATGGATCGGTATTGGGGTAATGATGGTAAAGCAATGGTTTCAAAAAGTAATGAATGCTAAGCTGGCCGGTTATGCCGCGGCAGTAATATGTACCCTGGCCGTTCCCGTTATCATGGGCTTCCAGGAGTGGGACGATCACGACAGGAGTAAAAAGGAGCTGGCCCGCGACCTGGCAAAAGACTATCTGGAAAGTTGCGCGCCCAACGCCATACTGTTTACGTTTGGCGATAATGATACCTATCCTTTATGGTATGCACAGGAAGTGGAAGGCATCCGACGCGATATCCGGGTGGTGAATTACAGCCTGCTGGGGATAGACTGGTATATTAACCAGATGCGGTATAAGGTAAACGACAGTGATCCTATAGCGTTATTGTGGGGCCCCGAAAAAACAGAAGGCGACAAACGCAATGTGGTATACTTTGAGGCCAAGCCCAATATTCCCCAGAACCAGTATGTATATCTTGGCGATGTATTAACTAAAATTATTGGCAGCGACGATCCGGCTTATACCATAACCTATGGCGCCGATAATGTATTCAATACTTTCCCGGTAAGAAAATTCAGTGTGCCGGTAGATAGTGCGCTGGTACGTGAAAACGGAACAGTAAATGCGGATGATACCCTGGTAGATGAGTTAAGGTTTGATTTACCGGAAGGCAAAAACGCACTGATGAAAAACGATCTGGCTGTATTGAATGTACTTGCCGCCAACAACTGGAAACGGCCTATCTATTTTACCGCGCCTTTCAGTGAGCTCGGCTTTTCGCGGTACCTGAGGGCAGATGGATTGAGCTACCGCTTAGTGCCCGTGCAGCCTAAGCAGGATAATGCCACGAATGTAAATACGGAAGCGGCTTATGAAAATATGATGAAGAAGTTTGCTTTTGGTAATGCAAACACTCCCGGCGTATATTTTGATGAAGAGAACCGGCGGCATCTGTTAACCATACGCCAGGCCTATGCCAATGCGGCCGAAAGCATGGCTAAGGAAGGCCGAAAGGAAGAGGCAAGGAAATTATTAGAAAAGAGCGATAAAGGCATTAACGTGGTTAACATGCCTTATGCTATGGTGAGCCGGGGCAACCAGCAGAATATTGTTGCCATATCGGTAATGGAAGCCGCCTACGAGGCAGATTATAAAGAGCTGGGCGACAGGGTATTGAAAGACATAAAAAAGGATATTGATCAGCAATTGAGGTACTATGCCGCTTTGGGAAGCATGTCGGTACAGGAAATGACACAGCATATGCAGGATCCGGAAGGCTTAAGCGCAAAGCAACGCACCTTATACAGCGAGATTGATCAGACCTTCAGGGTACAGAATTATCTTTCCTTTATTGAGGGAAAATATAATATACCCGCTATCAATCCCGAAACGCCTGCTGTAATAAAAACAGACAGTCCCGGAGATGATCCGGATTCTATACAACAATAAAGTTATTTTTTGGAACTATGCTGGCAGGATTGCAGGATGTGACTTTTGAATTTGGCGCAAGAACCATTGTACGGGATGCCACCTGGCATATACAGCCCGGCGAAAGAATAGGGCTGATCGGTTATAACGGTACGGGAAAATCAACCTTACTAAAAGTGCTGGTAGGCGAATACCTCCCTTCTGCCGGAACAATAGAAAGAGGCAGGGGCACAACTATCGGATACCTGCACCAGGATTTGCTGAGCTTTGATACCAATGAATCCATACTGCAGGTTGCACTCGGCGCCTTCGAAAAAATATTGTTATTAGAAAAAGAAATTGAGGTGTTGGGCAACCGGCTCGAAAAGGAGCATGAAGATGAAGCCCTGCTGCATGAATACTCAGATAAACTGCATGAGCTGGAAATGCTGGGTGGATATAATATTCATCACCAAACGGAAGAAGTGTTGCAGGGACTGGGCTTTGCCAATAATGACCTGCAAAGGCCTTATAAAGAATTTAGCGGGGGATGGCGTATGCGGGTACTGCTGGCTAAAATGATATTACAGCAGCCCGACCTGCTGCTGTTAGATGAGCCCACCAACCATCTCGATCTTCCTTCCATTGAATGGCTGGAAAAATATTTGCTTCATTACAAAGGTTCCGTGGTAATTGTAAGCCACGATAAATATTTTTTGAACCGCATGGTTACGAAGATCGTGGAATTGTATCAACAGCAACTGCACTTTTACAACGGCAATTTCGACTTTTATGAAACGGAGAAGGAAATGCGGCTCGAATTGCAGCAACGGGCTTTTGAAAACCAGCAGGAATACATCCGGCAGCAGGAAAGGTTCATAGAACGTTTCCGCGCCAAAGCCACCAAGGCCGCGGCTGCGCAAAGCGCTATAAAGCGGCTGGATAAATTAGACCGCATAGAAGATGTATCTGTTGACCGCCCCGAAATAAAGATCAACTTCCAGTTAGACAAAGTGCCGGGGAAGATTATTTGTACGCTAAAGCATGTGAGCAAAAGCTTTGGTAATATTAAGATCGTAGAAAACACTTCCGCCGAAATTAACCGTGGCGATAAAATTGCGCTGATCGGCGCCAACGGTAAAGGGAAATCAACCCTGCTCAGGATCGTTGCGGGTAC
>CAYVEI010000348.1:0-3531 GCA_964450515.1 uncultured Terrimonas sp.
ACATGGCTAAGAGAACGCTAAAACAAATTGCTCCCTTCATGGTACTGGCAGCCATAGCACTGGCTGCTATTTTTGTTACCCCTGTTACTGATTTTGCAGATACCGGCGTTTATAACCCTGCTGATATTGCCTGGGTTATTGTAGCCGCTACACTGGTTTTTTTAATGACGCCCGGACTTGCCTTCTTTTATGGTGGTATGGTGCACCGTAAAAATGTGATCTCTACCATGATGAAAAGTGTAGTGGCCGCCGGTGTAGTAAGCGTATTGTGGATTTTTGTAGGCTATAGTCTTTGTTTTGGAGAAGACGTTGGCGGGTTTATCGGCAACCCTTCTACCCACCTGTTCTTTAAAGATGTAAGCTCCGGTGAACCCTGGGTGGGCGCTCCTACCATTCCCAAAACACTGTTTTCGGTATTCCAGTTAATGTTTGCTATTATAACCCCCGGGTTAGTAGTGGGCGCAGTGGCCGAAAGGATCCGGTTTACTTCCTATATTTTGTTTATTGCCCTTTTCAGTATCCTGGTATACGCACCTCTGGCACACTGGAGCTGGCATCCCGAAGGATTTTTGTTTAAAATGGGCGCGCTGGATTTTGCAGGAGGAACCGTAGTGCATATTTCTGCAGGCTGTGCCGCATTAGCAGGCGCACTGGTTTTAAAACGCAGGAAAGCACATATTGAGCACAGGGAAATTCCCCCGGCAAATATTCCTTATGTATTGATTGGCACGGGTTTGCTGTGGTTTGGCTGGTTTGGGTTTAACGCGGGTTCCGCTTTAGGCGCCAATTCGCTTGCCGTTTCGGCATTTGCCACCACCAATACTGCTGCCGCTGCTGCCGGACTTGGCTGGATGTTCTTTGATGTGATGAGAGGCAAAAAACCTTCCGTTGTTGGATTTTGCATTGGCGCTGTGGTAGGGCTGGTAGCGATCACTCCCGCCGCCGGCTTTGTAGCTATCCCCCAAAGCATTTTTATAGGGCTTGTTGCGGCCATCATCTCCAATATTGCAATCTATTATAAACAAAAATCTTCATTAGATGATACCCTCGATGTTTTTCCCTGTCACGGTATAGGTGGTATGGTAGGCATGCTCATGACGGGCATTTTTGCCACTACAACAGTTAACGAAGGTGGCGCCAACGGATGGTTCTATGGTAACAGCGCGTTTTTCTTCACCCAGCTAAAAGCCATGTCCATAGCTGTGGCATACAGCTTTGTAGTGTCTTACGCCATTTTCAAGTTCATCAATTTTATATTGCCCCTGCGTGTAACTGCCGAAGAAGAAGAAATTGGGCTGGATGCCACTCAGCATAACGAAAAATACCTGCAGGGAACTTTGCTGGTAACTAATAATGGAAACATTCACGAGGAGGAAGCGATAGATTAGCTGAGGTAATTAATTAAATAAATAAAAAGCTGACTAATTCACATAAAAAAGAAAAGGTACAGTTTTAAGAAAACCTCTGACCAGGTTTAAAACAGTACCCTTTCCATTTAACACTTAAAATCAACTGCAATGTTAAGAAAAATTCTTACACCTGCCATTTTCATGGCCGCATTTACACCTGTCTTTTCCCAGGACTCCGCTACAAAAAAAGGAGACCTAACCCTTTCGGGATCGGTTGACGGGTATTACCGTTATAATTTTGCCAATGCCAAAGATCAGGATGCTATTAATAATTACACCAGCTTCACCAATTCCCAAAATTCCTTTGAGCTGGGTATGGCTTCCGTTAAAGCAGATTACACGACTGGAAAAGTAGCGGCAACCATTGACCTTGGCTTTGGAAGCAGGGCGCAGGAATTTTCTTATGCCGAACCCGGCGCTATGGCAGCTATCAAACAGGCCTATATTAGTTATTCCCCTTCCGATAAAGTAAAATTAACCATAGGCAAATGGGGTACCCATGTAGGTTATGAAGTACTGGATCCCCAGTTCAACCGCAACTACAGCATGAGCTATATGTTTTCCTATGGCCCTTTCTCACATACCGGCATTAAAGCAGATTTCGGGCTGGGCGATCATTTCGGACTAATGGTAGGCGTAGCCAATCCAAATGATTATATCAGCGCCGGGTTCGCTAAAAAATTCGTTTTAGCACAATTCAGCGCCAGCTTTGATCAATTCAGCGCTTTTTTGAATTATGTGGGTGGAAAGGATTTTGACAATGCGGCTAATAACCAGCTCGGACTAACCGCCACCGCCACAGTTTCCGATAAGTTCAGCTTAGGATACGACGGAACCGTAAAATTTTACAAACCGAAAGGCGGTAGTTCCGGTTCCTGGTGGGGCTCTGCCGTTTACCTGAACGTTGATCCCACAGAAAAATTTGGCTTAACGCTACGCGGTGAATATTTCAATGATAAGAAAGGCGTAATTACTTATATGGATGAATATGATGACATTTACCCGCTTTTTGGCTCAGGCATTTTTCAAACCACGCTTTCTTTTAATATTAAACCGGTTCAAAACTTCATGATCATTCCTGAATTCCGTTTAGACAGCGCAGAGGATCCGATATTCATAAAAAATAACGGGGCAGGCCTTAAAAGCACAGGGTCGTTTGTGCTGGCAGCTATTTTCAGCTTTTAAGGCAGGAGGTTGCAGATCTCAGGTTACAGGTTTCAGGGAAATTTCGTTGTAACATGCAACTTGTAACCCCAAAAACACTTAACCTTAACTTTTCGCACAACATGAGAAATAAAGCCTAAACTTTTTCACAGGGCAAGCAATCGTTAAAGCCGTCCATTTCTATGGATGGCTTTTGTTATCATAACGTGAACTTTGGATGCGGGCCGCAAGCTGTCGTAAAATATCAACATTGCCTTCGGGAAGATTCTTAACTATATTTTTTTGAATATTGTACAATATCATGTACATTTGAACGTACAAAATAACAAATATCATGCAAGCCGTATCTGTAACTCAATTAAGAAGCAATATCAAAAAGTATTTAGACGATGTTTCCAAATCTTCTGATGTAATTGTTGTTTCAAGAGCCTCTGAAGACGAAGCTGTTGTAATCTTATCAATGAAAGAGTACAACTCGCTTACCGAAACCGGACATTTGCTATCAACTTCAACGAACAGGCAAAGGCTACACGACTCAATAAGTCAATTAAAAAATGGGAAGACCCGTAAATTCAAATTATAATAATCGTATCTCATGAATTTTGAGTTTACAGAAAACGGATGGGAAGACTTTCAATATTGGATAGAAACAGATAGTACTATTGTTGAAAAAATTAAGAATCAACTAAACGAAATCAAAAAAACTCCATTTCAGGGAACCGGGAAACCTGAGCCGCTCAGATACGATTTAAAAGGTTATTGGTCAAGGCGAATTACAGGTGAGCACAGGCTTGTGTATAAAATAGAAGAGAAGAAAGGAATAGACCAGAAATGCTATATCATTCAATGCCGTTTTCATTACGATTAATGCCTGCACCAATATAGGGATCACACAGACATGAAGTGAAGGAGACACACCATGTGTTTTGCTGCTTCCTGCCGTTATTCCGAAAACTCC
>CAYVEI010000349.1:0-3514 GCA_964450515.1 uncultured Terrimonas sp.
GTATTCAATGCCATAGGCATGTCCGATCTTATTGCCCTGGATTTTAATCCAGGGATAGGAAAGCTTGTTCTTGTTGCCTTGGATTTCAATCTGTGGCAATGAATGGCTATCCTGTATTCAATGCCATAGGCATGACCGATCTAATCATATCAAATCCTCAAAAATATACTGTTCATCATATTCCACACCAAAGGCTTCCAGCATTTTAATATATTCAACCCTGAAAGATTCTTTTTTGTGGTGCTCTTGCTGGTTTTTAATATACTTAAAAACATCATCAATATGAGAATGACTGTAGGAAAACGCACCAAATCCTCTCTGCCATTCAAACCGGTGTTTTAGTAACCCACTTTCATTTACCCATTTAGAAGATTTCGCTTTAGCATTTTTCATCACATCCGAAACAGAGACAGAAGGTTTTAGTCCAAAAAAACAATGTACATGATCTTCCACCCCATTTACAAGAATGGTTTTGCATTCTGTTTCGTTGATCAGGTTGCCAATTACTGCAAATAAATCAGCTTCCCAGTTTTTTTCAATTACTGCCGCCCTGTATTTTACAGCAAAAACAGCCTGTATATACATTTGGTGATAGGTGTTTGCCATAGCGTCATATATTTTAATGTGAAGAAAGAATAGCTTTGATCAGTCCGTCGCTTTGCCGTTCCAGTTCCAGTATATCGGCTGTTACTGCTTCAATGCTCCGCAAGGGTTTGTGCCGGTAGAAATATTTATTAAAGCTGATTTCATAACCAATCTTAGTGGCTTCCATATTTATCCATGCTTCGGGCACATGTGGTTTTACTTCTTTTAAAAAATAAAAATAAATGTTTTCGTTCAGCGGTATATTTTCGGTATCCCGCAAGTCGCTTTCGGTTTCGTATTGCAGGTACCAGCCACGGCTGGCAGGTTCACCTTTTTTACCCGTAGGGTAATAGCCATGGTCGGGCAACTGCGCTTCGGTACAGTTCTGCAGGGCCAGCACTTCCTTCAGCTTGTCGCCGGTAAGCTTTACCGTTCCTTTCACCACTTTTTCTGCATTGGCATCATACCAGCTCACGGCATTGAGTATGGCATTTTTTTCGGTGGCAGACAGTTTTTTATCCAGCGTTTTCAATGCTTGATCCACCTTTTCTCTGAAAATGTTGAAGTCGCTGTATTCCTCACTGCCCATAACCTGCATCAATTGTGTGGCCGTATTCAGCAGCTCTAATTGCTTGTTCCACAGGGCTCCGCTTACCAATGCCTTGCTTTGTTTGGCATTCAGGTTCAGCTCGTTTTTTTCGCACCAGGCGGTTATTTCCTTTTCGTGTTTGGTTAGCTCAGTATACATTTTATCGCCAAATGTTTCATATGCCCATTGCATGGGTTCACGGAGGCTTTTATCAAAACGCAGCTCGCCAATGCGTTCGGAAGCAAACCGCGCCTTTAAGCGTTTGGGCCTTTCAATGGTTACTTTATAGTAACCAAAATCTTCGTTCTTAAATATTCTGGAAGCAATGCCTTCCTCTTCCTGCGTGGCGGTATTTATTTGCCGTTCCACGGCGCTCATTTCTTTGTACACCGATACCATTTCACGAATATGTTCCGGCGCAAACTCACAGTTTTTATTGCCTAAGTTCTTCCGCAGCTTGCGGTAAAGCAATCCTGCATCAATGAGTTGCACTTTGCCTTTGCGGTTAGCCGCTTTGTTGTTGCTGAGTATCCAGATATAGGTGGTAATGCCGGTATTGTAAAACAGGTTGTTGGGCAACTGCACAATGGCTTCCAGCCAGTCGTTTTCAATAATGTAGCGTCGTATATTGCTTTCGCCGCCGCCGGCATCGCCGGTAAACAAACTGCTGCCATTGTGTACCGATGCAATGCGGCTGCCCAGCGGGCTTTGGCTGAGCGGCTTCATTTTATTCACCATCTCCATTAAAAACAGCAACTGCCCGTCGCTGGAACGGGGTGTGGCATCGGCATCCTCTTCATTGTCCCAATAGCTTTTCAGTTTTATTTTAAAGCGGGGGTCAATAATATCCTTGCCGTCTTTGATAAACTTTTGTTCGCTTGCCCACGATTTACCATAAGGCGGATTGGAAAGCATAAAGTCGAAACGGGTACCGGCAAATTCATCGGTAGATAAGGTGGAGCCAACCCGTATGTTTTCGGGGTTGTTGCCCTTGATCATCATATCGCTTTTGCAGATGGCATAGGTTTCATCATTAATTTCTTTGCCGTACAAATACACATCGCCTTTGGCTCTTATTTCTCCTTCTTCATTTTTAATAAAATTCTGGCTCTCCGTGAGCATACCGCCACTGCCGCACGCGGGGTCGTACACCGTCATTACCGGAGGCAGTTGTTCAGCAACGGGCTCAAAAATGATATGGGTCATCAGGTCAATCACTTCACGGGGTGTAAAGTGCTCACCGGCTTCTTCATTGTTCTCTTCGTTAAACTTGCGGATGAGCTCTTCAAACACATAGCCCATGCCGAGGTTGGTCAATGGCGGCAGTTTGCGGCCATCGGGATCTTTCTTTTCAAAGGGTGTTAAGTTAATCCATGGCGAAGTAAACTTTTCCAGCACATTCAGCAATACGTCTTTACCAGCCATATGCCTCACCTGGCTTTTGAGCTTGAACTTCTCAATGATTTCTTTTACGTTATTGCTGAAGCCATTGAGATAATCTTCAAAATTAGCCTGCAGTATCTGCTGATTGTTGGTAGCCGTATCGTGCAGGCGCTGCAATGTCCATTCGCTGGTATTGTAAAACACATAGCCGCTGGCCTGGCGCAAACCGTTTTCATCCCATTCGGTAAACCCGGCTTCGTTTTTTTGAAAAGACAATTCCTCCAACACATCGGCCTTGGTGGGCTCTAATAAAGCATCTAATCTGCGCAATACCACCATGGGTAATATTACATCGCGGTATTTCCCTCTTACATAAACATCCCTTAAACAATCATCGGCGATGGACCATATAAATGATACTAATTTGTTGTGTACTGCGGTATTCATAAATGAAAAATAACTCCAATGTTCGGCAAACCATACATTGGCTTTCCCGTTTTCCAACACACATTTCTAATCCTGTTAAATTTTAATTTCAGCTTTGACGCACAAAAAATAGAGGGTTGACTAACGAGGAAACCATTGGTTATTAAAACATGCCAGGCATTAATTAATAAGTATAGTGACTAAAATACATTTATTTTATATATCGGAACAATTTTATTCAAATATTTGGTTTTTGACAATACCTGATTTCCGATTTCTATACTTACAAAGTCATATTTTATCTGATTGACAACGATCGTTATTCCTTTTGGCCCCCAGGCTCAACAGGCATTGAAAAAAGCCACCGCGCAACGGGTTGGCCACTTCCTGAAGCCGCTCCCGTTACCGGTTTGATTCAGCTATTTGCAGTTCTCCATTCCTGTGGCGTGGAACCATACTCCTGTTTAAATACCCGGGCAAAATACCCCGGGTCGTTGTAGCCGCAATCCAGTGCAACCGAAGCAATGCTGC
>CAYVEI010000350.1:0-3473 GCA_964450515.1 uncultured Terrimonas sp.
ATAAAAGCGGTTATGTATCGGATATAGAAGAAGCTTTTTTAAATGGCAGGAGGGTGGTAGCTGTTCATGCAGAATATAAGCGGCAGGTAAAAGGCATTTTGCTTGGGGAAAGCGATACACGCAAAACATCTTTTATTGAGCCTGAAGAAACCATTGAGCTGAACAATGATGTATTTACGCTGGAACATGAAGAAAGCCGGGAAGTATACCGCATACTCAGGGAATTAACAAAGCAGTTATCTGCATATGCTGCTTTGTTAAAGGAGTACCATGTTATTGCCGGCGAATATGATTTTATCCGGGGCAAAGCCAGGCTGGCGATGGATATTGGCGGCAATTATCCTGTTGTACAGGACAGGGCGCAGGTACAGCTTATTCAGGCCTGTCATCCTTTATTGTATCTCTATCACCAGCGATCGGGCAAGCCCGTGATACCCGTTTCCGTTACATTAGATGAAAAGAGCAGGATACTGGTAATCTCGGGTCCTAACGCGGGGGGTAAAACGGTTACCTTAAAAACGGTGGGTTTGCTGCAGATGATGCTGCAGAGCGGGTTGCTGGTACCGGTGCATCCGTATTCGCAAATGGGTATATTCAAACAACTGATGATCCATATCGGCGATACGCAGAGCCTCGAATTTGAATTGAGCACTTACAGCTCACACTTAAAGAACATGAAGTACCTTATAGAAAACGCCAATGGCCGTACGTTGTTCTTTATTGATGAGCTGGGTAGCGGCAGCGACCCGCACTTAGGCGGCGCCTTTGCCGAAGTGATACTGGAAGAGCTGGCAAAAAAGCACGCTTTCGGTATTGTAACTACGCATTACCTTAATTTAAAAGTAATGGCCAATAAAACGCCGGGCATTATCAACGGGGCGATGGCTTTTGATGAAAAGCATTTATTGCCCCTGTATAAGCTTGTCATTGGTAAACCCGGAAGCTCCTATACCTTTTCTATTGCCGAAAGAATTGGCATGGAGCCCCGGCTTATTGCCAGGGCTAAAACTATGGTGGCGGAAGATCATTTCAGCTTAGATAAGCTCCTGAACCGGGCAGAGCAGGACGTACGCAGGCTGGAGCAGAAGGAAAAGGAATTGAATGCGCTGCTGAAAGATAATGAACGGCTGAAAAAAGAGATGGAGCAAACCATGCAGCAGGAAAAACACCGGCAGCAGGTGGAATTGCTGAAGCAGCAGAACAAAATAAATGAAGAACGGATTGCCTACCTGAAAGACATGGAGCGCAAGCTGAAGCAAATTGTTTTTGACTGGCGCAGGATGGAAAGCCAGGAAGATAAATCGGCTTTGATGAAGCAACTGCATGCCATGCTGTTTAAGCAAAAAGAAAAACAGGTAAAGGAAAAGGCGAAAAAGAAATTTGATTCCAGATATGTTGAAACAGGAGGGGAAGTTAAAGCCGGGCTAAAAGTAAGAATGCTTCAGAACAACCAGGTTGGTACCGTAAAAGAAATACGGGATAAAAAGGCGATCGTACAGTTAGGCGTTATTCCTATTACGGTTGAATTGAAAAACTTGGTTGTGGTGAGGGAGAAGGAGGGGTGAAGGTAGAAGTGTCTTGTACCGGGAGTGAATGGCACACCCTGCAACCTGCAACCTCGCCTACACATTCACCACCAGTACCGGAATTTTTAATTCATGCCTTACGGTGTTTATGGTTTGTCCGTGTATAAAGTCCTGCAAACCGCTGTGCCCGTGAGCGCCTATCACCAGCATATCGGCCTGCTGCTCCTTAGTAATGCGTACAATTTCACCGGCTCTTTTATCGAATCCAAGTGCTATATCGGCTTTATATCCTTTTTCCAGCAGGGTTTTCTTATATGAAAGCAGTCTTTTTTCGTCTTCCTTTGTTTCATAGTCGTCGCTTTCTCTTCCCAGTAACCTGGCAGAAACGCTTTCTACCACATGAATAAGCAGGTAGGTAGCATGGGTATTACCCTGTGCGATGGCGTATGATATCAGTTTACTGTCGTTTTTGCTGAAATCGAGGGCTATGGCGATCCTGGCAAATTCCGGTACCTGCAGGTCCAGGCTGTCTTTCATGTGCGGGTGTATGGTACGGGAGGCGGGGTGGGTGATCTTGTAAAATAAAGGGCGGAAACTAATGTATACCAGCAGGCAGAAGAAGAAAACGCCTGCCATAACGAGCATGATCTTCCAAAACAGATTACCCGGACTTTCAAAAACGGCAAGTGTTTCTTCTCCTACCATCCTGATATTGAGGTATACCAGGATAAGTGCGATGCTCCAGGACAGCACCTGTGTAAAGGGTTTTATGGCAAATGAACCCATTGTTTTTTTGTCGCTCACAAAATGAATGAGCGGTATAACGGCAAAGCCTAACTGTAAGCTCAGTATTACCTGGCTCAGGATAAGCAGGGCGTCTAACTCTTCATCTCCGTAAATGCCAATAACGATCAGTGCGGGCACAATGGCAATGAGGCGGGTAATTAACCTCCTCAGCAACGGATTAATGCGCAGCCGGAGGTATCCTTCCATAACAATTTGCCCGGCGAGGGTGCCGGTAACGGTTGAGCTTTGCCCGGCCGCAATTAACGCAATAGCAAAAAGAGCAGACGCAATATTGCTTCCCAGCAGGGGCGACAGTAACTGGTGGGCTTCTTCTATCCGGGCCACTTCGGTGCGGCCGGTTTTGAAAAAAGTAGCTGCTGCAAGTACCAGGATTGCCGCGTTTACCAGGAAAGCCAGGTTTAATGCAATAGAGCTGTCTACCACACTCATCTTTAATGCGTAGCGGATGCTTTTTTCGTCTCTTTTTATTTTCCGGGTTTGTACCAGTGAAGAATGCAGGTATAAATTGTGCGGCATTACGGTGGCGCCAATAATACCAATAGCAATATATAATGCTTCGTTATTGGGTAAGCTGGGTATCAGGCCGGTTGCTACTTCTGCCATATCGGGCCGGGCAAGCAGTATCTCAATTAAAAAAGAAACACCTATCACTGCTACCAGTCCTATAATAAAAGCTTCCATAACCCGCATGCCCATACGCTGCAGGAATAATAACAGGAAAGTATCTAACACGGTAATGCTTACGCCCCATAGCAGGGGAATGCCGGTAAGCAGGTGCAGCCCAATGGCCATGCCCAGCACTTCTGCCAGGTCGGTGGCGGCAATGGCTATTTCGGCCAGTATATACAGGATGAAGTTGATATATTTCGGGTAGCTTTCCCTGTTAGCCTGCGCCAGATCTCTTCCGCGCACGATGCCTAATCTTGCGGAAAGGCTCTGCAGCAATAAAGCCATCAGGTTGCTCATCAGCAATACCCATATCAGCGTATAGCCAAACTTGCTGCCCCCGGCCAGGTCGGTTGCCCAGTTACCCGGGTCCATATATCCAACGCTCACTAAGTAGGCAGGACCTAAAAAAGCCATTGCCCGTTTCCATTTCGGTTTGTGTTGCGACCGGGTAGTGTCTATGCTTTGATGCAC
>CAYVEI010000351.1:0-3471 GCA_964450515.1 uncultured Terrimonas sp.
TAAAATTTCTCAGCGCAACGAGTAAGAGATTTTTTATCATTTGAGATTTGATATTTAAGATTTGATATTAAACTGCAGTAGAGGCTCCTTTGTAGCGCACCTTTATTTCCACATTTACCACGGTCTGACGCTTTTTTAGTCGCGTACCGATTGCCTCACCCTCTTTCCCTCTCCACTCAGTGGAGAGGGACGGCACTGTAGTGCAAGGCTTAATATTTTGTTCTTCCATATCGTCTTTAGAATAATTCCCTGCACACCTGAATGATCAGTTAGTTTTTTATTTCTCATCATCTTAGGTTTTCGTGTTTCCCCGCTTACATTTACTCCACAGGTTGCGACCTTGGGCACCCCTCTCCACAGCGGGGAGAGGGGCCAGGGGGTGAGGTTTATTCCGTTCGCAACGCCTTCACCGGGTTCGCCACCGCTGCCTTAACAGATTGAATGCTCACCGTGATCATTGCAATA
Organism: uncultured Terrimonas sp.; assembly: GCA_964450515.1. GTDB lineage: Bacteria > Bacteroidota > Bacteroidia > Chitinophagales > Chitinophagaceae > Agriterribacter. The sequence continues at coordinate 466 of CAYVEI010000351.1, forward strand.
GCAACAGCAATACATGCTGCCAGTACAAACATCCACCACTCCATCTGTATATGGTAAGTGAAACTTTGCAGCCAGCTATGCATCACCCACAATGCAACAGGCGTTGCAATAACAGAGGCTATCAAAACAAACAATACAAAGTCTTTAGAGAGCAACAGCACTATGGAGCTTACTTTAGCACCCAGCACTTTACGAACGCCTATTTCTTTCACTCTTTGTTTGGCATATAATGATATTAAGGCAAACATGCCCATACAGGAAATAATGATGGTAAGAAATGCTACAAAATTCGTGATACGGAAAATGCCGTTCAATAAATCGTATTGCTTATCTACCATATCACTCATATAACTGTATTTGAATGGCCGCCTGCCCGACATTTGTTTGAAAGCTGTTTGCAGTTGCTGCAATACATCATTGGCATGTTTGGGGTCTATTTTTACACTCAGGTTAGAATAATACAGACCTGGCTTCGCATAAGTATGCATCAGCGGTTCGATACCGTATTGCATATTCTGGTAATGGAAATTATCCATAACACCCACCACATTTACGGGATCGGCACCGCCTTTTGAAACTAATTGCTTACCGGTTATATCTTTCCATCCCAGAGCATTCATCGCTTTTTTATTGATCATTACGGATTTACCTTCTGTTGCCGATAGATCATCATTAAAATCTCTTCCTTTAATTACAGGGATTGAGTAGACGCCTGTATAGCCTGCACTCATGGTGGAATAGCGCACGGTTATTTCTTTCCCCGTTGAAGGGTCAACATACGTATCGTATAAATTTTTATAATCTGTTGGTATGGCTTCGCTTGTTGTAACACTTTTTACATAAAGGTTATTTTTAAGGTTACCAAGCAATGTGGCAAAATACACGGAGTCTTTAGAGATATTTTTAAAACCCATATCAAGATTTACTACCATTGTATTGTCTTTATCATACCCCAGCGAAGCCCGCTGCATATAATTGATTTGCCGGTTGAGTATAATAGTTACACCAATAAAAACAACAGCGAGCGTAAATTGCAATACAATAAAAACATTCCGCAGGTAACTGCCGCCTTTAATGTTGCGTGAGAGTTGACCTTTAACACCGTTTGCAACCGGTAACCCTATCAGCTTAAGAGAAGGAAGACTGCCCGCAGCAACTACAACGATTAAACTTAAAGCAATAAAACCAAGCATAACAGGCAAGTCATTTTTGCCCAACGCTAATTCCGTAAACTGGCTTTTATAAATAGCATTCAGTTGAGGCATCAATACATTCACAAACAGTAGTGAAGCAATAATAAGCGCAATAAGAAATATCAACCCATTTTCTACGCAAAATTGAGCAAATATGCGTAGCCTTCCGGCGCCGATTACTTTGCGAACCGCTACTTCTTTTGCACGGGTGTACATGGAAGCCGCGTTAAGGTTGATGAGGTTAAAAATTATTATCAGCAATATAAAACAGGCAGTGGCTACAGAACCTTTTACTATGGTTTGTACCAGCGAGCCATTTTCGTTTTTGAATTTTGAAAAAGATACGGCTATAATTTTAGCTGCCCCTGCTTGTTTATCATAATGCGTGTTAACAATACCGGCTATCTTTTTCTCCAGCAAAAGTATATTGGCATTATCCTGAAGTCGCAAAAAGTTTATGGCAAAGCGGTTATACCAGTTAGCGTCATTTTCAAAACCAGGCAATGCATACTTTAAAAATGAAGTACTTAAAAATACATCTCCTTTTACGGAAGAGTTTGAAGGAATGTTTTTCAACACACCGGCTACGGTAAGCTGCAATGAATCATCAGCTGTAATAATTTTGCCAATCGGGTTGATATTGCCGAATAACTGTGTCGCTATTTTGTCAGATAACAGCACATCATATTTATTCCTGAAGATGATGTTGGCATTGCCATATTTCAGGGGCAGCGTAAATACTTTTAAAAAATCTTCATCAACAAAGTAAGTGGTTTCCTGCACTTCATTATCGCCGTTCTTAAGCCAGGGATAATACCATTGTTGAATATGTGTTGCCGCTGTTACTTCCGGGCAGGTTCTTTTAATTTCGTCCAGTAAGGGGAATGTAGTAAGCAGGCTGCCATTGGACGCGTCTCCGGGATCAACCGACTTTAAATAGTATAAATCTTTTTTATGCTGCTGTATATCATCCGTTGTGTAATACATATACACACCTGCCAATAAAGCAATAATGCTGGCAAAGCCAACTGATAAGCCTATAATGTTTACGGCAGCAAAAAGCTTATTCTTCCATAAGCTGCGCCAGGCGGTTTTGATGGAATTTTTAAACATTTGAAATTTAATATTTAAAATTAGCCCTCATCTTCTTATCACTCTCCTCACAGTGGCGAAAGACGATACTGCCTATTGCGTTACACATTCAATATCATAAGACCCCCGTGCCCTTTTACCGATAAGCGCCACTTTATATTTAAGGTCGCCATTCAAATTCAAAAGTATTGACTCAGAAACCTCCTTGCTGGTTTTTATATTCACGATTGGTTTTTCCGGTGATTTAATGATCAACTGTAGCTCCCCTGAAGAACATTCTAAATGATACTTCAATAATGACTTTCCTGCCGGCGCTGATATTGTTAAATTTTGTGTGCCGTTTAAATAAGCGAACGCGCCATTGATATGCCCCGGGGCATAATTACTTTGCCATCCATTAGAAACTGAACAAGCAGTAAATAATAGCAGGATAATACAATTAAATAATATTTTCATGAAATCCGCTTTTGGTCTTTTATAATTCTAACTTTTTTGTTCTTAAAAGCCTCACCCTCTCATCCCTGCCCATCCGGTCAGGCGGGCCTCTCCGCTCAGAGAGGGACGGTACTATAGAACAATTCCAAACTATATTATCTTTCACATCATCTACAAAACATATCCGAACCTGACGTTTAGTATTTGCTCAGACTTTCACATTCTCAACCTCCCCACCTTGAATTTCATCAACATGTTCTGAATTTAGGCATCCCTCGCCACTCCG
>CAYVEI010000352.1:0-3462 GCA_964450515.1 uncultured Terrimonas sp.
CGGGATAATAAACGTTTTGTTTCTTTCATAATATAGTATGATTGATGAAAGCTTTCTTTTGATATTTTATTGAAATTATGGATGAGTAGAAAGTACAAAAACCTTTCTGGCTAAAGATATTTTTTTTAACCGAAAGACAGTGATTTTTATTTTACCTCTGAAAGCATAACAATTTTAATTTCGGTTACTTGCTTTAACCGGTTGTCATTAGTAAGAAACAAGTCAGCGCCGAAAATTATAGCGGTTGCCAGTTGAATGGCATCAGGGGTTTTAAGGCTATATTTTGCCCGTATTTTAGCAGCTTCTTTTGCCACACTAATTGTAATATCAAAAACATCTATACCCTTTGAAGTTGTTAACAACTCCGTATACTTTTCAACAATATCAAGACGATTCTCCTTTACTGGTTTAACCAATACTTCCAGCAAAGTAATTGTAGAGGAAATGAATGCATATTCGCCCTTATCTATCGAGGAAAATATCTTCACCAAAACACTTTGATATTCTGTTCGTCCTTCAATAAAATAAATTAGAGGCGCTGTATCCAGAAATAGTATCTTTCCCTTAAAATCTTTCATTACCATTGTCTCTCCTGCTCTATGTATTCATCAATATTTGTATCCTTCCATATTTCAGATCCAACACCAGATATGGATGACAATCGTGATGTTCCGGGAGTGTCCTCATGCATTCGTATCAATGCGATAAGACGTTCCAATAAGGTGAATTGCTCATCCTTATCAAGTTCTCTTACACGAGATAAGATATCATGAACGTTTAAAGTTGCAGACATTAATTATTTATTAAATTAAAGTAAAGTTACATTTTTAATTGAATTCTTAAAACGATAGAAATTCAGCACGAATATGCATTCTCCTGCAGTTTTCACTATTTTTAAATACCTGGTAAAAGCGTATTCTAACTTATTCTTTTACTCCAATAAAAATATCAACCTCAGTATTACTCCAGTCTTTACTTCTTTCGTCGTACAGTTCAAAATCGAACTGATATGCTCTGGGAATATCAGATTGCCATATTGCGCTCCAGGCGTTTGCCACACAATCCGGCATTTTTCCTTTGGCGCTGATTTTTTGATACTGCGCCGCGGGGATAATTAAACTGTTCATCCCGGGAGGTACCGGCGTATTGTCGTTTACTTTACAGCCTATGAAATAAGAATAGGGTTTAGTATGATCGCCTTCATATCCATGGTACACGGCCAGTATATCATTGCTTAATTTACCGGGAACCTTATCAGCATAGTTTCCATTTACAAATTCCTGCCACAGATTCCCGCAATCAATGGCAGACTGCCCGTTTGCATTAAATGTTTTTGTCTTTAAAGACAGGCCTATCAATTGTATTTCCTTTAATTTTATTTCACTCATAAACAGGATTATAATAAACGGCTATTAATGGTATTGCGTTCTTTTTATGAAAATGTTTTGAATACATAGGGTTGTGTATCTTCTATTGCGTTCCTGCGCTTCTATTGTGGCTATGCGTTTTTTTGTAATAATCTTTATTATTGTTATTCGGTTGCCTGCTTCTGGTTGTACCCGCTTCTTTCGCTCAGGTTATCTGTCTTAACTGTTCGCCACTCTTCACCCATTCCCAAAAGGAAAGGGCGTCTTTGGGATAAGGGATGGTCAGGTGACCGGTTTCGGGTAATGGCTTATGCCGGGCATTATGTGAATGGTGCAGTACAGCCAGGATGTAATCCGATAGATCAACCGGTGCGAAGCTGAGCTTGAATTCCGGGCGCACTTCTTCACTATTGATAAAGCATACTTCACTTTCTTTTTCCTTTTCGGGTACAAAGGATAATCCAAGGTCTATAGCAATTTTTTTAATAACCCCGGAGTCAATGGCAGATACAGCCTTCCCCGCAAAATCAATATACAATGCCGTACTCAGCATAGCATCTGCAGGAGGATTTAAAAACAACCACGGTACAGGAAATTCCTTTTGGTATTGCGCTTCCATATTGAGATCATTTGCTGTTCTGAGAAAAACTACCCTATTTTTCAAAATAATCCGGACAAAAATATAGCAACAGGTAATTTCTTACACCTTTCGCTGCTTCAGATCAGGAAGAAAACCCGTAAGCAGCCCGATCAGGGGTAAAAAGGAACATACTTTGTATACATATTCGATACTGGTTATATCGGCCAGCTTGCCCAGCAAAGCCGATCCTATACCTCCCATGCCAAATGCAAAACCAAAGAACAAACCCGATACCATGCCCACTTTACCCGGCAATAACTCCTGCGCATACACGAGGATGGCAGAAAATGCTGAAGCGAGTATTACGCCAATAATGAAGATAAGGATACCCGTCCAGAAAAGGTTAGCATAAGGCAGTGCCAGTGAGAAAGGCGCTACGCCCAGTATAGAGCCCCAGATCACGTATTTTCGGCCGATCCTGTCGCCAATGGGTCCGCCGGCCAATGTACCTGCGGCAACTGCAGCCAGAAACACAAACAAATAAATTTGCGATTGCTGTATGCTTACGCCAAATTTATCTATTACATAAAAAGTAAAATAAGAGCTGATGCCGGCCATATAAAAATACTTGGAAAAGATCAGCAACAGGAGTATAACAATGGAGCCGGTTACTTTATTTTTTGATAGATGGTGCGGGATAGCGGCGCTCCTTGTTTTTTTAGCAATGTGCAGGTAGCTGGCGCTGTACCACAGGCCTACCCTCCACAATACAAAAATGGCCAGCAGCGCAATAATGGAAAACCATGAAATGCTGTGCCTGCCGTGCGGAAGAATAATGAATGCCGCCAGCAAAGGACCGATAGCAGAACCTGCATTGCCGCCCACCTGGAAAATAGATTGGGCCAGCCCGCGCCTGTGGCCCGCCGCCATATAGGCTACTTTGGATGCTTCAGGATGAAAAACAGAGGAGCCAACGCCGATCAACCCAACAGATAGCAATACCCCATGAAAACTTTCTACGCTTGCAAGCAATACCAGCCCTGTAAGCGTAAAAGCCATGCCGGTGGCCAGCGAAAACGGTTGTGGTTTTTTGTCGGTATACAGTCCTACCAATGGTTGCAGCAAAGATGCGGTGAGCTGGAAAGTGAGCGTTATCAATCCTATCTGCACAAAATTCAAAGAGAATGCATCTTTGAGCTGCGGGTATATGGCAGGGATAATGGATTGGATGGTATCGTTTAAAAGATGGGAAAAACTTATGGCGAAAAGTATGGGAAAAACAGTTTGCTGCGCTGCCTGCTCCATGCTCACGGCTATGCCCGTTGCTTCATTGCGTTTCATATTGACTGAATTCTTTGAGGGTGCAAAATTAGTGCTTCCGGATTTACTTATTTGCAAATGAGGGAAATATAGTGTGGTGCGTCAGTGTTAAGTTAAGCGTGAAACGGCAGAAGTGAAACGTGAGTATCTGACATTTGTCGTTTCTCCTCTCACGCATAAATAAGACAAAATATT
>CAYVEI010000353.1:0-3443 GCA_964450515.1 uncultured Terrimonas sp.
CGATTTTTTACAGCAGGATATGCTGCATATGATCAATACGCTGGAATGGAAATAGCAAAGCTGTGGAATATAAGAATTGCTGATTTTTGATTGGTTGATTTTTGATTTTGAGGGATTGTTCTTCGCAGGTCAGACTTCAGGATATAGATTTGTGGTTCGTGTCACGAATCACATCAGATGAATATCCCTGTTGCCGTGATTGAACAATGGCTGCCGCCTCACTTGTAAGGTCTAACCGTTCTTCCTAAAAAGGACATAAATTCATGGAAATCTGCGCTTTCTCCTGAGATCTTTTGCTTTGTCATAATATCGAAGCTATTGTTTAAGGCTGAAGCGCTTCGCCTTGCCCTGCTCCTGTTGTCCGACAGTGGAGGCAGTGGACCGGGCTTGCTTTTTATTTCTCTGAATTCTGAAGTTATAGCACGCTCTAAACTATTAGCATATTTAACACGTTGGCTGATATATGGCTTTTGCGCTCCGCAAAACCTGGCCAATATAGATTTTAATATGGATGTATGATCAAGCTTTGTTTTGAGTATACTTCCCTTTTTTACATAGGGAGAAACCAGGAAAGCGGGCACACGCAGCCCCATAAATACATCTGTATGATCCGTCCTGTTGCTCCGGGGGGAACCGGATTCTCCTATAACCAAAGGATTTCGATATGTTTCAACAACCGGAGGCACTACATGATCAAAAAATCCACCATGCTCATCGTAGGTTATTACAAACAAAGTATGGTTCCATACATCGGGGTTTGATCTCAGGGCATCGTAAATCCTTTTCACCAAATACTGACCGTGCAGCATGTCGGCAGGCGGATGATCATCGTTAACCGGGTAATCATGCATGGCAGGATCAATAAAAACAACAGAAGGAAATTCTTTTTTTGTTCCGGGCCTGGTCGAGTTTTTTATGTCGGTTTCAAGATTGGCAATATCTTTTATTTTTTCCTTATTCCCGGCATAACGGGAAAACATGCGAAGCATGGTAACAGATGGCAATGATTCATACACTCTCCAGGAAACTCCCTGCTGGGAAAGAATGTCAAAAATATTTTGATCCCTGCACAAAAAAAATGTACTATCCACTGCATTGGTCATTCGCGGTTCTCCATTTCTGTCTCTTTGAAGATTTCCTTTCAATGAAAACATCCTGTTCGGTAATGTTGGCCCGGGATGAGAACAAAAATAGTTGTCGCAAATTGCAAACTCAGCAGCAAGGAATTCGTACATTGATAACTCTTCGCCCGTATAATATCCCAATACATCCTGCGGGTCTATTTTTTTTCCTTTCAGTACATCAATTCCATTTAGTACACCAGTTCCATTGACCTTTATAAAATTGGAAACAAACCCCATCATTGTTTTATCAGGGCCTAATTGCTCTTCTACATCTTTCAAACCATGACCCACATTGGCATCTAACTTTGTTTTAAGTCCCGCTTCATTGGCTTCAAATCTTGCATTTTTTAAATGTTGGATTTTTTGATCACTATACCCGGCTACCGGGATTTTATATGTATTTAGTAATTGCTCCGTTAGCCCGTCAACCTCACTGTTAATTGGCAATGGTCCCTTTACGCCCGGTAACGAAAGATATCCTGTAACATGATCAAAGGACCTGTTTTCCATCATCAGCACAACTATATGCTTTATATTATCCGGATTTGACAGGTTGGGTGCATTCCATGTTTCATCGGGCAGAGCGCCTCCGGGGGGGTGTCCCTGGTTATATTTACTTTCGTATTTATCATTGCGTTCAGGCTCTGGCAGCTTATCTGTTATATACTCAAATTCCATCGCTTTAGCTGTCTTATTCCATTTAGCCCCGGTAAAAGTAAAAACACCGCCCATCATCACGTCAAAAATATCCTGGATTTTCTCCGTCACTATTTTGTTAAATGCTGCATCTATTGCTCCTGATGTTTTCCACATTAAATAGTAAGTATCATTGTACAATGGTATATGTGGATTCCCTTCATTTCCTCCCCATTTAGCCGAATGGGGGTCTATCCAGCAATTTGCTTTGATATTTCCATTATTTACAGACAATGCCATTTCAAATAAAAGATCGGGGATAATGATCTCACCATTATCCCAGTTATCAATGATTACCCGGATGGAATTTTTTAATGATGCCGTAACCGCTATCTTAGGCCATCCTTTCGGAATCATAATTTCGCCGTTGGAAATTTTAGTATATGCATTTTCGGCTTTTACCGCATACCGGTCTTTGGATTCCCCAAATTCCACCTTAATTAAATCAGTTTGAATATTATTACATTTTGCCTGTATCTTACCGGTAATCAACGGGCCGTTTTCCTCAAGTACCAGTTCCTTTTCATACACTTTATATTCCTTATTTTCTTTTATGGATTCGTCATCTTCTTTTTCAAATAAATTACCAATAAACATCTCAAAGAACTCTGCGAGTTTTCTTGTCTTTGCCTTAATGGTAAACACATTGGTAAGCAGGCTTCCGTTCCAGTTCGCCCTGATCACTATACTTTCAAAATCTTTACCGAATAAAACATTCAACCTGCCTAACAAAATATCCTGGGGTATTTTAATCTTATCATACACCTGTGCATACAGGGTTAAACGACCGCTACTGTTTCCTTCGAACCGGAGTGTCCAGAGCTTTTTCTTCCCTGTGGAATCCCTGCTGTATTTTATATCAGGCTGTGTAATCTGGGCTTTTAATGAATTGTTTTTAGGCAACACCTTTACCGTTCCATCAGGCCGGATTAATGAGATCCTGATATTGGAAGATGCTGATGTGGCGGTAACTCTTAATTCCCCAATCCTGTAAAGATCAAACTTGTGCTCCCATATCCCGTTTAAAGGGCGCTGAACGTTTAATAAAGGAGGTGCGCTGATGTTAGGAAGCGTTTCACGTACTGAGAGAACAACCTGCACTTCCCCGGGTAAAGTATTGCCGGAGCTCGGTACTGTTTGTGCACCTATAACCAATTTCCAGGGCTTGATAAATCCTAATAAGTCGCGATAACGATCCAGGTCCGACATGTTAACCCGGCTTTTTGTAAAAGGAATACCATCCGGATCAATGAGTGTTATTTGTTGTAAAGCTTCTTCACGGGTGGTACCTGTTCCGGGATTTGCAGTATCTGGTCTTGATGGCAAGGTTGTAACTTTAATTTTTGCACCAAAAGATAGAACGCCTACACGATTGATAATTACTTCGTATTCTTTTTTACTTAGTCTTTTCCCCGCAACTGTAAATTTCTCGTTTAAAAACGAATGGTTAATTATCCTGGACATAATGTGTGTTACTTTAATTGTTTAATAATGGAAATGTTTATAGCGTGTATTACCTTTTTATCCTGACGTTTAATTTCTTTTAAGCACAGCAATGCATCACGATAGCAGCACCTGCTATACCAGGTATGTGTATAAAGAGATTTTTACGAAAGGAATAGT
>CAYVEI010000354.1:0-3432 GCA_964450515.1 uncultured Terrimonas sp.
ATTTCGAATTTTCAACTTCGGGCTTCATCGTCACTCACTTTACAATTTGTTCAATTACCGTACTGTAACCCGGGCCTACCGGCAGGCAAATATCATTTATCCGGATATTGTATTTATCCATGCGGGTAATTTTATTATTGGCAACAATATAGGAGCGGTGAATGCGGGTAAATTGAGCAGCAGGAAGCAGGGACTCTACTTCATTCATGGTAAGCCTGGAAAGTATTTTATTTTCGGCAAGAATAAAATGCACATAATTTCCCGCACTCTGCAGGTATACAATATCATCAAGGTCTACCCTCACCTGCTCGTAACCGCTTTTTATAAATACATGATCAGGGCTGATTTCCTGAGCTGAGGCGGAAGATTTTAACCGGTGCAGGTCATTGGCCTTATTGGCTGCTTTTAAAAAACGGGCAAGTGAAAATGGTTTTAAAAGATAATCAACCGCATCCAGCTCAAAGCTTTCCACCGCATGCTCGCTGTAGGCGGTAGTAAAAATGATCATGGGAGGCTGTGCAACTGATTTCAGCCAGTCAATACCGCTGATGTCGGGCATCTTAATATCTAAGAAGATCAGGTCTGTTTTTTGTTGCTGTAAATAGGCAAGCGCCTCAAAAGCATTGGTAAAGCAGGCCTGTAAATCTACAAACGGTACTTTTGCTGAAAGTGATTTAACCACTTCTAATGCAATGGGCTCATCGTCTATGGCGATAGTGTGTAGCATTAAAAAATGTAAGCCTAAAGATTTAATGTTGCCGGCATTTTCGTTTTGAATTGTTGAATAAAACTACAAAACTTCATCCAGCTGTTTGTACAATTTCTCCCTGCTGCCAGGCCGTTCCGCATTGGCCTTTACCATTTTCCCATCCCTGTCAAATAACACATAAGTAGGGTAGCGGTTGGTTACCCCTCCCTCATTTTCAATTTCTTTCCAGCAGCTTTGAATCTCTTCATTGTTCAGCCTGTAATGCTCGCCTTCTAACTCATACAGGTAAGCCATTTCTTTCCATACTGCTTCTTTATTGTCATCATCCATATCTAAGTAAACAAATACGATGTCCTTTCCCGCATACCTTTTCTTAAGCCCGGGTGCATGGCTCATTTCCTCGCGGCAGGGACCACACCATGTACCCCAAATATCAAGATAAACCACTTTGCCTTTGTATGATCCGGCCAGTTCTTTTAATGATCGTATTTTTTTCCCGGAATGGATCACTATCTTTTCATTCCTTTTTTGTTGTTCCAGCAGCAGCTTTAATTTCGCTACCTCGGGCTTTGCCATCGCCAGGTAATGGCTGTTGGGGAAATAACGCTGAAGCGTATCCTCAAAAATTTTTGCTGTAGCATATAATTTATTGTCGCAGCTCTCGATTATCCTGTTGAATAATATTTTATCATGCATATTTACCGGCAGGTTGTGTTTGGCATACAACCAGGACAGTATGTACCGCTCTCCATATTCCTCCACCTGCTTGTTGATTTCCGCAAATGGCATTTGCAACAATTGTTCTATTGTGCGTTTTGCCGCTTCCGGATCTGTTTTGAAAGCTTTTCCTGCGTTGTTCAGCTGATGCCTGTTATGGTTATCCAGCATCATATTGGCATAGAGGCAGCTTACCAATGCAGCACTGTCAGGTAAAGGTTCAAAGTCCATCACTTTATCCAGAAACGCTTCCTGGTCTTTATTCTTTGCCCAACGCATATAGTTCTGAGCAAGGTCATACAGGTAACACTGATTAACATAGCGATATTCCGTTGCTAATATTTGTTGAAGGTTTAAGGGGATACCTGCTCCGGCAATTTGTTTATCTACCCTCAGCGCATCCTTTTTAAGTACAGATAAAACATTCGCCTGCAGTGAATCCAATGGCATTGTTGCATAAGCATTATCTTCTCCATTGCTTTGCATAAAAAAAGGGATATCCCCAATTTTCAACCGGTGCAGAAGCATGTTTTCTTTAGCCGCTGTTCCGGACAGGGTTATATTATCCCGGTTCATTTCGGCGTCCATTACGATGTTCAGATTTCGTCCCGGGCTTAATAACAGTCTTCTTTCATAACCATTATACTTTAGCAAAGCAAATATGGGATAAGGCAAATCAACCTGTTGTTTAAATTCTCCTTTCCTGCTTAATGGCAGCTTAACAAACTGGTTACGGTAATGTGCACCCGCATATAAAAGATTAACAACTATTGCAGTGTCTTTTATGTTTTTTACCTGTCCTGATATAATGCATGGCTGAGCATAGGATGCTGTAAAGGTGGAAAGAATAATAAATAAGGCTATGATTTGTTTCATAAAATATGATAAGAAGGTAGTGAAATGCCGCAGCAATAACAGGAGACTTTTAAAGGCTCCTTTCTTTTTTTATATTGGGGATGAATTTTCTGCCGGGTTTAATTCCTGCTAAAATACAGCAGCTTGCTTTTCAACTGCTCCCAGAACTGTCGCACTTTGCCCGGGTTTTGCTTCCATTGGTTAAAGTAATTTTCAGCCTCTTTGCGGCGGTATGCATCCATTTCCTCCATTACCTCATGCTGCAACTGCTTGTCGGAAGCCAGCGCTTTTTCATAAAATTCTTTTTCCACTTCATGAAAAGCAGCTCTTTCATTTTGCCAGGCCAGCTTTTTCTGCAGCACAGCGTCCTGCACTTTTTCTTCATATAATCCCGAGGGCATCATGAGCTTCGTGAGCAGGGGCATGAGCTCTATCAGCATAATCAGCATGATCACCAGCCGGTAACGGTACTGTACGGGTGGGTGGGTAAGCATCAGGTCGTCCAAGGTTTCTATACGGGTAAGAAAGCCGTCCGACAATCCTGTTTCAAATTCGTCTATACGTGCCTGTATGCTGGTTTCTAATTTCTTTTCCTGTGCCAGCGCGCTGTCTAAGGGCGCCTGCATCGTTCTTTTCCAGGATATCATATCTTCCTCCGCTTTCAGGTAGGCCATTTTTTTAACACGTGCTATGGTGTATTCGCCAATTTTTCCGGAACCGCCCGTACCGTCGGTTTCACGGATATAAGCATTTTTCAGATCAAGGATCTCCTGTTCACGGTTTTTTTGCTCATTGCGGATACGGTCAATCTCCGCTCTGGCATCCTGTAATGGCAATGCATTTTCCTGGCGTATCTGTTGGGTATATGCCGCTGTTTTCTTTTCCTTTACCACGGGAAGGTGCGCATCCACATCTTTTTTAAAAAGCATTAACACCACAGGCTGCGACAAAAAGAAGCCGATGGTAAGGGCAAGCACCAGCCTAACCGATAAAGACAGCCAGCGGTTTTTTCCGCCGTTGCTGTTGATACCCGCAATAAGCCCCCTGTCAATGGTCAGGATCACAAATCCAAAAAAGAGCGCCGCCGGTAAAATAAGGAGGATATCATCAAATAAAGTGGAAAAGAAATAGCCCCAGGCCAAAGTGGCAAA
>CAYVEI010000355.1:0-3419 GCA_964450515.1 uncultured Terrimonas sp.
GCGCGAATTAAGAAATAGTCATCGCTCCATAGTATAAAGCGCCCTCCAAAGCGCTCTCATTATTAATAAAAGCAACTATAAAAAGAAGATATGATCAAACGCTTTACTTTATCATTCCTGATCAGCATATGCCTCTTCAACAACATACCCGCACAAATCAGTCAAAACAGTTTTTACCAAAAAGTACAAACCAATATCGTGTTACCGCCGGAAGCAGGCAAAAATATTATCCGCCTGTTTCATTCCGTCAACGGAATAATTGCCGTTAGTAATAATGGAGTATTCCGGTATAGCAATGGCAAATGGTTGGGCAAAGCCGTTAATGATTATTGGCGCCTGGCAACTACGGATGCACAAAACAATCTCTGGCTGGCTTCACAAAAAACAATTCAGAACGAAGCGGGAAAAATCATTCCCCTGCCCGGCGAAGCCGGGCGCGATACCTTACAATGCCTTTATTGGGAAAATAACCAAACCTTACACCTGGGTACTAACGGTGGACTATACACGTGGAATGGCAGTTGGACGCCACAGCCTCAACTAAAAGATATTTCCGTTAACGACATTATTGCCGATGCACAGCAACGCCTGTGGGTAGCTACCAATAATGGCTTGTGGCGCCGTGAGGGCGGCAAATGGACCAATCTTGATGAAACCCTGATGGCAGAAGGGAACCACCGCACCTATTTTGCGCTCGCTGCCTGTAACAAAGGAGCAGATATCATTTTCAGCTCCCCGCTATCGGTTGGTTGCATTGCCGCCAACGGCGATCATTGGGTGTGGAAATCAACCGATGGATTGCCTTACGGACCTGTAACCCGTATTTGCACTGATGAAAAAGAATTTTGGCTGGGAACCCGTAAAGGCGCCATACAAAAGGATACAGCCTGGCATTACTATAACGGGAGGAGGTGGCTGCCAGCCTCAAAAGTGAACGATATGCTTATACTGCAGCCGGGGAAAGTATGGATCGCTACGCCGGAAGGTATCAGTGAAATACGAAACGAACAAACAACGCTCGTGCAAAAAGCCGATCATTACGAAGCCGTTATTGACAAACGTCACAACCGCCACGGGCTCATCAATATTTCAAAACTGGCAGTGCCCGGCAATATTGCTACCAACTTTACTGAAAACGAAGACAATGATGGTTTATGGACTTCCTGCTACCTGGCCGCGCAATGTTTCCGTTATGCAGTTACCAAAGAAGCACACGCGAAAGAAAAAGCAATTCGTACTTTTGAAGCCCTGGAACGGCTGGAAACCATTACAGGTATACCAGGCTATCCCGCACGTTCATACGCAACTGCAGAAGATAAAGTTGTTCAATCGCGGTCGCCACATCCCAAACGCTGGCATTTTTCTAAAGATGGCAAATGGCAATGGCTCGATGATACGAGCTCTGATGAAATTACAGGTCACCTGTTTACCCTTTCATTGTTTTACGAACTTGTTGCCGATACCATGCAAAAGCTCCGTGTAAAACAACTGGTGGACCGAATTGTTTCACATATTGTTGATAACGATCTTCACCTTATTGATTTTGATGGCAAGCCTACCCGCTGGGGCATCTGGCATCCTGATTCCCTGAATCATTCACCTAACTGGATGTATGAACGGGGACTGAACTCACTGCAGATACTTTCATTTTTAAAAACGGCCCTGCATTATACCGGCAATCCAAAATTTGAAAAAGCCTATCGTATCCTGGTGGATAAACACGGGTACGCAAACAATGCGGTACAGGCAAAAATATTTGGACCGTTTGAAACCAGCCATTCCGACGATATACTCAACTTTTTCCCTTACTATGGATTGCTTAAGTATTCCGGCAATGATCCTCACCATACCCGGTTTATTCAAAGTTTGGAACGCAGTTGGCGCAATGTACGCAACGATCGCATGCCGGTGTGGAATGTTATTGCCAGTGCATTATTGGGTAAAAACTGCGATCTTGATATAGCATTGGAAGAATTGCAGCAATACCCGCCTGATCTTATAGATTGGACCATGGAAAACAGCCACCGCTGGGATCTGCAGAAAGACCCGCTTACAGACCGGGGACGAAAGCAGCAGGCCGTACATCCTGTACCCACACCTGAAAGTGGTGTATCGCGCTGGAATACCAACCCTAAAAGGCTGGATACAGGCCGTGGCGGTGAAACCGAAGAAACAGGCACTTATTATTTGTTTGCTTACTGGATGGGGAGATATTATGGATTTTGGGAGTAGTAGTGATGCAAAGCGCGTATTTCCGGATTTTTCATCTGTTGATGCTCCGGCCGCCGCCGCTGGCATACCCTGTTTTGGCGTAAGTCATAAGGAGTAAGGTATAGGGTTGAGAAGTTTATGTACTTAGCTGTTGTGCTGCTATTAAGCTTTTGTTGCCACGCTCGCTTGTACTGTAACAACTCTATGCAGCTTTGCCACGCTTCAGTTGTTGGTGAAAACACCGAACAACGGCGCGGCTGCCGGGAACACCAACGCGGTCAAAAATCACTACTGCAACAAAAAAACCGCTGATCTCTCAGCGGCTTTTTTTATTATTCATTTGATCACCTGTTGATCTTGCTTTTCTTCACAGGCTTCTTGATTTAGTCTTTGAGCTTTTGAGGTAACTCTTGCCTTGGAAGATTAATATTGTTCTTGAGTAAATTTTTTAAGTTCAAAAAGCCGATAATTTCTCTTTCATCAGAATTAAAAAAAGTAAAAATCAAATCAAATCCATTTGAAGTACTACCATTTGGGGATTGACAAAAAGATACGACATACTGGGTTGCCAATGGTGTCGGTGAGGAAACTTTAAGTTCATCAAGGGCAGGAAGCTTACATGACTTCAGCCTATTCTTGGCAACAGAAACTATTTTGTCAAATCCCTCTTTAGAATAAATTTCATAACAATAGGTTGTATCTACTATCAATTTTAAAGAATCAGAATCTCCTTTTTCCATTAAGCTTATTGCTTTATAAATCATATCTACCTTATCAAATTTGCTTTTATTGCCACTATTTGAACATGCCAGAAAAGTTAGCAATAGAAAAACAGGTAATATAATTCTATTCATTCTTTTTTTGGTTTATTAAGTTAGTTATATTACCATATCGATCATCCCCGCTATTATTTTTATACTTCTTCAATAAATCTTAAATACTATTACGGGTCTTGTCTTGTATTTCGATACCATAGTTATTCATACTCTGAACACCTTCATATGCTATCTGTAATGCAAAATCGTATGCACTATGTCTAATCTTCCTAAATTTTCTTCCCAACGGGGTCTTCACAGTCAGGCAACTGTGTGGAGAGCAGACCCCGGCGGATCGTTCAGCGCCAGGGTTTCATAGCTTGCCTACAACGGCTGGTGATGAAAACCCCGGCGCGAATTATAAGAACGAATAGCGTGGTTGGCATACCCTAC
>CAYVEI010000356.1:0-3368 GCA_964450515.1 uncultured Terrimonas sp.
ATGCCTATAATGGGTATGATGGCTATAATGCATAAAGCCAGCTTCCAGTTGATGCTGATGAGTAAAATGCTGGCGCCAATAATAATAAATACGGAAGATATGACCGACACAATAGCCTGCGAAATGAACATCTTAATGGAATCAACATCTGTGGTAAGATTGGTAAGCAATTTGGAAGGGTTGGCCTTTTCAATAAAAGCTGCTGTTTGTACAGAGAGCTTGCCGGATAGCTTTGTTCTGAGATCCCTTGCCACCTTTTCCGAGGCATAGGTTTGTATGATGTTCTGCAGGTAAGTAAACAGGAATATGCACAATATGGCCACCGCAAACTTAACAAGCACGGGATACAATACAAAACTGCCTGCAGTAAATGCATCTATACCGGTTGCTATGATCCTGGGAAGCCAAAGGTTGATGCCATTGCTCAGCAGGGTAAACAACAGCAGCAGCAATACCAGCCCGCTGTATGGCTTTAGTAAACCCAGTACTCCCGGTTTTCGCTTCATTGGCCTTTTTTAATGAATAGTATACCCCGCTTTATCCTGTTCTGCAAATTAAAGGATGCAAATGTAAGCAGATTAATAGCGATGGTATATTTGTTAACATCCGGTTAAGGGAAGGGATAGGGTGTAGGGTATGGGGTGTGAGGGTGAAAAGTGTCATGAGAAGAACCAACTAAAATTCAAATCCGAAGCCATAAAAGGCCCGTCATTGCGAGGCGTCAAACACATGCCGGATGTTAGAAGAACTATACACGCCGTGGCAATCCCACTGAAGCGCAGCGGAGGAGTAAGCCCATTTATAGAATACAATCCGTATCCTAATTGAGCGATTGCTTCGACCCTTTAAAAATCATTACACATCATTAAGATCAGTTTAGGGTCTCGCAATGACGGGTAAATCCGAAGCGAAATGCAACCATAAACTGTAAACCACAAACTGTAAATTACCCACCCTCTCCGCCATTGGGAGGTTACTTCAACGCTTAAAATTGAATATGTACCCATTTATTTTTCCAACGGATGCTCTGAAAGCAATTGATCGGGTGAATAAAAATCTTTCTTGCTTTCGATAGCCGCTCTTACTTTTTTTACATTTTCGGGTTGTACAGCAGGCGCCTGGTTACCAAATGAATTCCTTACATAGGTTAATACCGCCGCTATGTCCTCATCATTAAGCAAACCTTCAAAAGGTGTCATAGGTACCTGTCCGGGATATTTCCTCCCGTTCACTTCTATTGGCCCCATGAGCCCCTTTAAAACAATTTTTATTAAACGGTCTTCATTTCCCAATACCCATTTGGTATTTGCCAGTGGCGGGTATTCGGAGGCCGAAAGGCCTTTACCATCGGGCTGGTGGCAGGTATTGCAATAGCCATCCCGGGCATATATTTCCTTACCCTTTTTGAAAAGCGCAAGATCATTTCCTTTTAATGAAGAAATAATTTGTTCTTCTTTATGCTCTTTTACCAGCTTCCCGTTAAGATGGGCTACGGCTGCCTCATGTGCATGCACCATCCACTCATCCAATGGCATTTTCGCGGCTTCATCAAGGATAGGCATTCCTTTTTCCTTTCCGATCCACGATGCGGCAACTATGGCTTCCAGGCGTACTCTTCCATTTTCATCCCGGGCGGCCTGCATCAGCAGCTCTGCCTGGTTAGCCACCTGGTGACCGGTATAACGAACTACATTAACCGCAGCAGCCCTGGCATGGTAATCTTTTGCATGGAGCATTTCCCTTAATAAATCCTGGTCAACCTTATCCAGTCCCCAGCTTACCCATAAGGCTTCCAGCTTATGGTGTTCGTACCGCGGATCATTTTTATCGAGCGCCGCAACCCATTTTTTCAGTTTGGGCAGCACTTCATTAGCATCCCTGCCTCTCAGCTCACGGCGTGTTCTGTAGCGCGACCGGTATTCCGGCAGTTTGAGGTTATCGAGCAACACTTCAACAGGAGCGCCGTCTATTTTAGCGGGCGTTACCAATGGCCTTGAAGGATAGGTGATCCGGTAAACCCTTCCGTGCATATGATCGCGCAGCGGATCCCTCGCGTTGTGCTGCATATGCCCGATCAGTATATTATGCCAGTCAATTACATAAAGCGATCCATCAGGAGCGAACTCCATATCTACAGGCCGGAAATTCCGGTCTTCACTAACCAGCAGGTCTACCCGGTGGTGACTTTTATACCCTGTACCGCTGTCTTCTATTACATGCTCCTTTGTTCCCAGAAAGCCAATGGTATTGTTGATCAGCATGTCGCCCTGCACTTCATCGGGAAAATGGCGGCTGGAAATAAATTCCAGTCCGGAAGTTGGCCGCACTTTATGCGCTTCTTCTATTAAGTTGAAAGATTTATGCGTAGCTTCCCCATACCTTGGCAACACGGTACCGGGCATCATCCACCTTACATCGGGGCCGGAAGTTTCCGCAAAGAAAGGTTGACCCCAGTCATCAAACGCAATACCCCATGGGTTGGGAATAGAAAGCTGCGCCGTGCGTTCCAGCTTGTGAAGCTGCGGGGCATACCGGTAGAACCCGCCATTGGTGGCACGTACAGGGCCGTAAGATGTTTCTACATTGGTATGCAGGAAAACTCCTTCACCGCTATAAATAGCGCCCGAGGGGTCTGCTGTAAAAGCATGGCTATTGTGATGCGTATCATGATCATCAAATCCGCTCAGCAAAATCTCCACCTTATCGGCCTTGTCATCTCCATCGGTATCTGTAAATAATTTAAGGTTGGTACCCTGTGAAACATACACACCTTCGGGAGCTATTTCAAAGCCAACAGGCAGGTGCAATTTATCTGCAAATACCGTGAGCTTATCCGCTTTTCCATCTGTATTGGTATCTTCAAGAATGATGATCTTATCATCCGGTTTGGGATCACCCGGCTTATAATGCGGGTAGCTGGGCATGGTAGCTACCCACAGGCGTCCTTTATTGTCGAACGACATTTGCATGGGTTTTGCCAGCTCAGGAAATTCTTCCTCAGAAGCAAAAAGTTCTATCTTGTATCCTTCCGGCACTTTAAGCTTACTGAGTGCTTCTTCACCATATAAATAAGTTAAGCTACCATTTGCTTTAGGATTATAATTGGTTTGAACCGGTGGTAACTGCCTGGTATTTTTATCGGCGGCGGCAATGTCCATTTGCTCTCCTTTGCCTGCTGCCAGCCATACGGCAGTGTCGCGGATAGCCGTCATTTGCCGGATCTTTTCTATTTCGGCAGGATAGTTATCGGGGCCGAATGGGTTATAGCGGCGGCCATATACATGCACCCCATTGGGTATCTTATAATCATCGTGCCACATCCAGTTCTTTTCTTTTACAGCAGCCAGCACCAGTTCCCTGTTGGCTTC
>CAYVEI010000357.1:0-3360 GCA_964450515.1 uncultured Terrimonas sp.
TTTTATTCCTCAAACCACATCTTCATACGCCACTTCCTTTATGTCTAATTTTTCGTACCACGTTTTAAGCGTATCTAAGATGGAATGCAAAACGGCTTTTTCTTTGGGTGTAGGCTCCAGCGCGTGGGCCCTGCTGATGCCATGAATAGGCAAGCCTCTTAAATGCAGGAAAAATTTAGCGCTCATCGGATAAGCCACATGGATCAACGGATCTACCCGTGCCAATTCACGCTGCAGCCATGCTACTTCTTCCTGCTTAGACGGGTCATTAACATGCTCACATAACCAAACCAGCACCTCCGGGTAAAAATTACCTGCTATAGCCGATAGCCCTGCCGCACCTGCTTTCATGGACGAAACGCCATTGGGTGTATGCGCATCAAAAAATTGCATAGGCGTACCTTTGATCACCTCCAGCTTTGCCTTTACCTGCGCCTCATCACAGCAGGTATCTTTATGATAAAACATGCGGTTGGTTGACACCAGTGTTTTTAACACTTCCGGCGTTACCACTCTTTTATATGGCGCGGGGCATTCATATAATCCCAACCGGATATTGCCCGTTAATGACAGCATTTTGTCGAACCTTTGCAGCAAAATATCATCTCCTTCATCTATCGCCGCGTAATGCCCTGTAATGAGCACCACAGAATCAATACCGGTATCAAATATTTTTTTAGTGAACTCCGCTTTGTCTGCTATCGTTAAGCCAAACGAGCCCGTAGCCACCACGGGTACACGGCCGTTAACATGCTCCACCACGGCCCGGGTAAGCGCCAGGCGCTCATCATCGCTGATACTGTACATTTCACTGGAAAGACAATTGGCGAATAATCCTTTTACGCCCGCAGCAAGATAAAAATCTACCAATACCTTCACCATATCAAAATCCAGTTTCGCCTCTGGTGTAAAGGGCGTTATCATTACAGGAACAAATTTCTTTGACATAAATTTGCTTTGGTTTTTTCAAATACTTGTTGAATAATATAACTCTGCAAAACAGGTATAAAAGAAAGCAGTTCCCTGCTACCTGCTTTTATTTCTTCTCCGCTGTAAATACCGTAAGGTATAGAGCCTTTACCTGTATGCTCATACTCATCTCCTTCTCGCTTTCGTTAATAATAGTCCTACCAGAAATATGGTTAAAGTACCTACTACTACGATCATGTTCACATGGAACGGGCTTTTAAGATGCTCCCATTGTTCGGGGAAATACTTGGATAGCGACATCCATAAAATAACTAAAATGCCAACGATTGTTCCCGTAACAGCTTCCGCATTGCGGGCCTTTTTTGCGATCATACCTAATAAAAACAAACCCAGCATACCGCCAGACAAAATACCGGCCAGCTCCCACCACATATCCAAAATGCTTTTTACACCAATTAATGCGATACCGAATACGATGGATAATATACCGGTAAAAGCGGTAACGGTATAAAGAATGATCATTTCTTTTTTAGGCCCCGGATTGGGGTTGATATACCGCTGGTAGATATCCTTTAAAAATACAGTAGCCGAGCTGTTCATCCCGCTGCTGATGGTACTCATTGCGGCGCTCAGGATAGCGGCTATGATCAACCCTACCAATCCCTTGGGCACTTTCAGCACCATAAAATAAGGCAATATTTTATCTCCGTAGTCAGCCGGTGTGAGGGTATTGATATCTACATTTTTTTCGGCGGCCACCTGTTGCTTTACCACATCTAATAATTCGGGATGCTGACTGAAATACGCATACAATGCCGTGCCTATAATAAAAAACAGCAGCGATACGGGAAGGTACCAGTATACACAGAGCCAAACACTTCTTGCTGCTTCTTTTTGACTACGCGCGGTATGGTAACGCTGCACATAGTTCTGATCCATACCAAAATTATTCAGGTTGATAAAAAAACCATACAAAAAAACAACCCAGAAAGTGGAAGAACTAAAATCCGTAAGAGAAAAGCTGCCCAAACCAAACTTTTCATCCGCCACACCGATCCTGTATATCTCTCCCACACCTCCTTTCATTTCGTATAGTATAATACCCAGCACAATTAAAGCGCCCACTGTTTTAATGATCCCCTGTACCACTTCCGTCCATATCACGGCTTCCATTCCTCCCAATACGGTATAGATGATAATGCAAACTCCGGTAACCACCATAATGGTTTTCATATCAACACCGGTTAGCGCCTGCAGCGTGAGGGCGATACCAAAAAAGATAGAGCCCATGCGGGCCAACTGGGTAAGTATAAAACAAACCATAGCATAGGTTCGGGCCCATGCGCCAAATCTCTTTTCAAGGTGTGTATAGGCGCTCACTTCGCCGTGGGTACGGTAAAAGGGCACAAAAAACCGGGTGGCAAAATATGCTGCAAAAGGCATAGACAAACTAAATACAAGCGAATTCCAGTTACTGCCAAAGGCTTTGCCCGGAACACCCAGAAAAGTATTGCTGCTTAAAAAAGTGGCATACAGTGATATTCCCAGCGCCCAACCCGGTATAGTACCCGAAGCAGTAGTAAATTGTTTGGTGTTTTTGTTTTTCCTTGAAAAGTATACGCCAACCAGTACCATACTGAGGAGATATACCAGGATTACTATCAGATCAATCAGGGGTAAGTGCTGCATGTTTCAGATCAGTGCGTTTAGTTGCGGGTTTCGGTCAAAGATTATTCAAATTTAAAAAGCGGCCAATGTTAATTGTTATAAAAAGAATAGCACAAATTATTATTGCCCTCTAAATTAATCCTACTTTTAAACCTTCTAAAATTGTCTGAATATAGTGAATATTGCAATAAAACAAGAGGCACGCAGCATGGAAGCAACGGCTCAAACGCACTGGGTTTTACCTGCACGTTTAAGAAGCAAATTAGATGATCATCCCATCGGAAAAAACCTGTACATTACCGAAATAGCTTTTTACCCTGAACAAAGCGCCCTTGAAAAAGAGGTAATGAAAAACAACCCCGATCATGTATTGATTTATTGCGTAAGTGGTATTGGGTGGTATAAGGTCAATAATAAAAAACTATCCCTGAAAGCCAATCATTTTGCCCTGTTGCCCCGGAAAACCTATTTCCAGCTTGGGGTGGAGCCTTCGGATCAATGGAGCCTCTATTTTGTAAAATTTAACGGGGCCATTGGCGAATCCATGTATACCTACCTGCTGCGGGATAAAAATAATAAAAATCAAACTACCCCGCCATTAGTAGGCCGGATAGCACAATTCCAGGACATCATGCACCATCTTGACCTGATGGACAATATGGAAAACCTGCTATACGCCAATTTCCGGTTCTATAGCTTTCTCGGCACTTTCCGGCTCACTGTTTTCAACTATATGAAAAAGGGAGTGGATAATATTATTGA
>CAYVEI010000358.1:0-3359 GCA_964450515.1 uncultured Terrimonas sp.
TTTTTACTTTGAAAAAAAGCGATCACCAGTGAAAGCCTTTCCAATGCATCTGTATAACTATTATTGTCTGCCGATTTATTGCATGCAGTAACAAGCAGGTAAAGATTCAGAAAAACAGGAGGGTTTTCATATTGAGCCGCGTTGATAAATTCCTTTTTTACAAAGGCATTATTTTTAAGCGTACTTTCTTCTTCAATATTCACCAGGGTAAAAACGATCTTGTCATCTAAGTTCACACCGCTGGCAGCAGACTCAAAAAGCCCGATATTTTCAATTACCACTATATCTTCCGCGGCGGCATACCCATGCGAGGAAAGATGGGTTACCAGTTCACGGCGTAATAAGCCAAGTACTTCGTGGATCATACCCGATGTGTTTCAATGGTAAAAGATGTACCACCATCATAACTTAAAAAAATGGCGGTATCCATTTATCCAATACCAGCATATTTAATTCTTTCACGATATGATAAGGATATTGTTTCGGGGTCAGGGCAACAAGGTGTGCGGAAGTTTGCAGGACGGATGTTTACTTGAGGGATACGGAGGCCAAGGTAAACAGTTTGCCTGTCAGATGCAATAACCCGTTTGTGGTATTTTTGTTACTTTTTTTACGCAAAAAATAAAAAGAAAAAAAACCACAGGTATGCAGGGATAGCAATACAGTCATAACAGTTTATCCTTTTTGCAGGTATCGCTATTGCTGATTTTACAATAAAAATGCCGCAGATCAGCAGGTAGTACCTGCGAATCTGCGGCAAAAAATGAAAACCCTGATCATTGAAAATAAATGATCCGGATTACTTTCTGCGCTTCCCTTCTTCCTTTTTATTCATTTCCTGCACTATTACGGCTGCGGATTTATAGCACTTGTATCTGTTTGGGGATAAAGCGTATCGGAAGGTGCGGTCGTAATGGAATCGGCACTGTTGTTCTCTATGCTATCCGTAGAAGGATTGCCACAGGCTGAAAAAATAAAGCAGGTTATGCAGATCAATAATAAGTTCTTCATAGCTTTTGTTTTATTGGGTTAAAAAGATAGAATTCCACAATAACGTTGCCAGTAATTATAGCAGCGAGATCCTTCCCCCAGGTGAAAATGCTTCGCCATTAAGGGGAATTTCATCCACATCTTTTAATCCTATTTACCAGGGTCACCCCAAAAAAAATAAAAAAAATTTGGATAATTAAAATTCAGTACTATATTTGCAGTGTACTAATACAATAGTACACTAAATCACTACATATGGTTTCTGTTCAAAATCTCCACTTTGCCTATCGAAAAAAAAAGGTATTTACCGGTTTAAGCATTCAGTTGCAACCGGGTTTTATTTATGGCTTGCTGGGTAAAAACGGCACCGGCAAATCCACGCTCTTACGCAATATTGCAGGAACACTTTTTCCCGACACGGGAAGCATTACCGTAGGAAATCATGTGCCGGGTAAAAGAACCCCTTCTTTTTTGCAGGAAGTATTTATGGTAGCAGAGGAGTTTTTCCTCCCCGACATTACACCCGCAAGACTGGCAAAATACAATGCGCCGTTCTATCCAAAATTCAACTCCGACCAGTATAACCGTTACCTCAGCGAGTTTGAAATACCGGTTGATAATACCATTCAAAGCATGAGCTACGGGCAAAAGAAAAAAACACTCATCAGTTTCGGGCTCGCATGCAATACGGCTTTATTGCTAATGGATGAGCCTACCAACGGTTTGGATATTATGAGCAAGAGCCAGTTTCGCAAAGTAATAGCAAGCGCTTTGGATGAAAAAAAATCCATCATCATCAGCACCCACCAGGTAAAAGATCTTGAAAACCTTATTGACCGCATTACCATTATTGATGAAGGAAAGATCCTGTTTGATCAAACCATTGAGCAGATCACGCATCAACTGAATTTCAAAATTTCTTTTGATCCCGAAGAAATTCAGCGATCGCTATACAGCGAACCTTCATTGAAAGGCAATGCTATCATTACCCGCAACACCATGCATGAAGAAAGCCGCCTGGATCTTGAAATGCTGTACAAAGCCATTATTGTAAACCGCGACAAAATACACGCTGCTTTTAACTGATAAAGACATTAACATGAACAATTCATTTAGTTTCTCAAGGCTGGGGCTGCTTATTAAAAAACAATGGTTCGACAGTGCAAAGCTTTACAGCTTGTCTATACTGGCACTCATAGGCTTGCTCACCATCATATTTATTTTTTGGGCTACGGCAAACGAAAACCGTTACGATGAAGACGACACCTATGTCATTTTTCTTATACTCCTTTTCGGCGCAGGATTAATATTTGCCAGCACTACCTTTAGTGCATTGAACGATAAAGCCAAAGGCACTTACTGGCTCAGCATCCCTGCTACACATCTCGAAAAGCTGGTATGTGGCATTTTTTATTCTCTTATTGCTTTTCTGGTGGTTTACCTGGTAAGCTTTTTCACCATACAGCAAATCACCTTTGCTGTTATCCGCCTTGATCCCGATAATGTGATCCGGCCCATTGGCAACCTGAGAGAACCGGCGATAATATTCATCCTCATTTTTTTGGCACTGCAGTCTCTGTTCATCCTGGGCTCCGTGTATTTTGAGCGGTTTGCATTTATAAAAACCATACTGGCAGCATTGTTCATCATATTTCTTTTTATGCTGGCAGGCATGTTCTTCGCTAAAAATTTATTGCCTCACCATATTAATATGCGGGGGCTCACCAGCTTTGCCATATATGGCGATAATGAAATGAAACTGTACCGGTTGTCGCCCTGGATTGAGGATACGGTTATAGCACTCACAAAATTTATATGGGCGCCTGTTTTTTGGGTAGCTACCTATTTCAGGCTGAAGGAAAAAGAAATATGATCGAGTACCTGCTAAAAATTTGTAACCATGCAATTCAAAGATAGTCAGTCAATATACCTGCAAATAGCAGACTATGTGTGCGAGAAGATCCTGCTCGGGGAATGGAAGGCGGAAGAACGCATTCCATCGGTGAGGGAGCTGGCAGTGCAATTGGAAGTGAACCCCAATACCGTAATGCGCACATTTGATTTTTTACAGCAGCAGGAGATCATTTATAACCAGCGGGGTATCGGCTATTTTGTAACCGCTAATGCCAGGGAAAGAGCCCTTGACTACAGGAAGGTAGCGTTTTTGCAAAAAGACCTTCCCGGTGTATTCAGGAATATGTACCTGCTGGGTATGAATACAGAAGAATTGAAACCCCGGTTTGAAAAATTCATTAAACAAAACTTTTCATAACACAATACCACGGTATGAAAACAAGTAACAAAATATTATTGAGCTTATTCGTTCTGCCATTTATAATAATACTTTTTATATATGCTTCCTTATACGC
>CAYVEI010000359.1:0-3325 GCA_964450515.1 uncultured Terrimonas sp.
ACGGATTGAAACTGGTTAGTGGAAAAGCCATTGAAATCATTCATATGAACGATTACCCGGGTAATAAACCTGTAAATGAACAAACGGATGGCGACAGGGTATACCCCGGTGATGGCGTGGCGCCGCTTAAGCAGGTTTTGCAGGACCTCCGGGCCATGGGCGGTACAAAAGTGCTTTCACTGGAGTTGTTCAATAAAACATACTGGACGCAGGATCCCTTGCTGGTGGCCAAAACCGGCCTGCAAAAAATGAAGGCATTGGTAAATGCGCTTTAACGAGCAGTGGCATACGTAAAAAATGCGCAACATGGAGCGCGTTAATAAAATAAACAACAACCCTGTATGAAAAAAGCAACCACCCTCTTTTTATTTATCCTGTTGGCCTGTTGTGGTATGGCGCAGCAGGAAAAGCAAAAAGATATAGCCGGGATGATCAATGATACCCGTGCGTTGCGGTCGCTGATGCAATCGGACCCTCACCGGCCCATCTATCATTTTGTAGCCCCGGAAGGCCACGCAATGCCTTTTGACCCTAACGGCGGTATTTACTGGAAAGGAAAATACCACCTGGGGTATATCTATCAAAAACTGCGGAACGGTAAAATGGAACACGTATGGGGGCATGCCGTGAGCACCGATCTGTTTCACTGGACTTTATATCCTGATATGCTGAATGTAAAAGACGGGGATATGGAAGAGGGTATTTTCAGCGGTGGCGCTTTTTTATCAAAAGAAGGTGTTCCGCATATCATGTATCATGGGCAGGGCGCTTCCGCAAACATGGTGGCCTATTCAACAGATGATGATCTGAAAGTATGGAAGAAATTTGAAGGCAATCCTGTTTTAAAAACGCCTGCCGCCGATGATCCGTTTGGTAATTCAGGCAAATACACGGCATGGGACCCGGAAGGATGGTACGATAAAAAGGCAGGCTGGTATTACCAGATCTCCGGAGGCAAAACACCGGCCTTGTTCAAGTCGAGAGATATGTACAAGTGGGAGCATATCGGCCGGCTGTTAGACAGTACTAAAAGCTGGTTGTATGCATCTGAAGACGTTTCCTGCCCGGATTTTTTTTCCATAGGCAACAAGTCCATGCTGCTTTTCATCAGCCATAATATCGGTGCGCAGTATTTCATCGGGAACTTTGCCAATGATGAATATACTATTGAACAGCATGGCCGGATGAATTGGCCGGGCGGAACATTCTTTGCCCCGGAACAACTGCAGGATGATAAAGGAAGGAATATTATATGGGGATGGGTGCTGGAACGCAAGCCCGAAACACTTCCTGATTATGGCTGGTCGGGCATTATGAGCCTGCCGAGGGTATTGTCGCTTGCTAAAAATGGCACACTGCAGATCAATCCACCCGAAGAAGTAAAAGCCATCCGGCTGAATGAAGTGCAGGAAAATAATATAATGCTGGAAGTGAATACAGAACAAACATTAAAAGCAAAAGGAAGATCCATTGAGCTGAAAATAGAAATGGCAGGCGGAGCTACATCACCCTATGGTGTAAAAGTTTTTTGCTCGCCGGATGGAAAGGAAGAAACCACCATCAGCTATGATCCACTCAAAAAGCAATTGGTTATTAACTTCATCAAATCATCTGTTAAAGGGCCGGTGAGCATGCCATCCAATGCTATATTCGGATCACCCATGGATGGATTTCCGGAAAAAGTATCGGAACAAAGGGCCCCTTTTGAGCTGGGCAAAGACGAAACATTACAGCTTGATATTTTCCTGGACCGTTCCATTATAGAAGTGTTCGCCAACGGCAGGCAGTGCGTTACGCAGGTAGTATATCCTGAATTAGAAAGCAGCACACAGATAAAGATTTTTAACGGCAGCGAAAAGGTAACGGTAAAAAAAGTGCGGTCGTGGACGATGGCAGAAACGAATGCGTATTGAATAATAATGTCTTTGGATGTGAAACAGATTATGGTGTTTATGAACCAATAAGTGGTACAAGTCATTGTGTAACACCTTAGTCTTTTATAAAAATGGATTTGGGGTGAAGTCAATTCACCTCAAATCCAAAATTTTTCGTAATGAAATTAATAATTATATCTACTTTTTTGGCGATGAACGTAGTTGGTTGTTCCTCAAAAAAGGAAGATTACGATATAGTTGTGCGCGGTAATATTAAAAACATTCCTGCTAAAAAACTTTATCTATCTGATGCTTACCAATGGAAAAAATTTATTGATTCGGCTGAATATAAAAATGATACTTTCTCATTTCGTATAAATGAGCAGCGTTTCGAGCCTTTCCTTGCGAGTATTGCCTTTATCAAAGAAGGAAGAATACAGCATCTTACTTACAGAAACCATGTTTTACCTAATAAAGAAAAAAGAAATGGAACAACCGGGTTTATGCTGGGATATGGAATTACAACAATATCAGGTACCGTAGATACTATTGAGCATAATGTAACAAATAATCTGAAAATCAGTTCTAACCCACAGAATGATGCAATGCTTAAAACGCTACAAACAGGTTTTGGCTTCATCAATACCAAAAGTCAAATAAAAAGAAGAGAAATCATTAATGTCTATAAAGATATCATAAAGGAGTATCCCGACTCATACTACTTACTTAGTCAGTTAGATATATTTAAGGATTTATATAGAGAAGACGAGTTGTTGGCATTGTTATCGTTATTTAATACTCCATTACAGAGTTCTGTACATAGTAAAAGCATTGTATCTTATTTTAAAAATCTCACCCCACCCGGAACTCCTTTGCCTAATCTTTTGCTGACGGATAATCAACTGAGCCCTAAAAGAATCATAGATCACTCAAAGAAAATAAACATGCTCGTATTTTGGGCAAGCTGGTGCGCTCCCTGCCGTAAGGAGATACCAGATCTCAAGCTCATTCATGAATCGTATAAAAATGTTGGTTTACGTATAGTCAGTATTTCGATGGATGAAGATGAAGGGCAATGGAAGAATGCAATGGAAGAAGAAAAAATGAAATGGGATCAGTTGATCATTAATAGTGAAGTAAAGGAACGAATAAAAGCCAATTTTGGATTTACTTCAATACTTACTGTTATTTTTACCGATAGCGAAGGAGTGGAAAAGGGAAGGTTCAGCGGGTATAATGCTGATCGGAAAAATGAGTATAAATCTTTACTGGAAAAATTACTCTTTCAACAGTAATAATTACTACATTTTGCAACAGACAACTTGTGCTGCGTTAAACATTATACATTGAGCAACGCAATTACAATAACGGTAATAATAATATTATTATTAACTACATGCACTACCCCGAAATTTCAGTAATCATGCCTGCATATAATGCAGGTCAATATA
>CAYVEI010000360.1:0-3317 GCA_964450515.1 uncultured Terrimonas sp.
CTCTTAATTCTTTTCCTGTTATTTTTAACTTGCTCATTGTTTTTGTTTTGAACCATGGAGGCAAAAGCACACGGAGTGGCACAAAGGATTGTTTGTGATCCCGGGAATCTTTGCGACTTTATGGTCTTTGTTTCGTACCGGCTTTTGAAGCACTGATTGGACCTTGTTGCGACGCTCCATTCAAGGTTCCGACTCACTAATGATCCTTATACTTCATTGTAATACATTCCTCTCATTTTTACTAATATGGCATCAACCACGTCAATATCCGGTTCTGTTTTCAAATTCGAATTTTGATATAGTATTGGCAACTCATCTTTTAATGCTTCTGCTTTTTGCAACAACTCATCGTACTCAAACCTCCCTTCTTTAACAGACAAAAGAAAATCCCTGTCTTTGCGGCGTACATTAATCTGTCCTTCGGTTGCTATTTCCTTTGCCATCAGTAATAGCCTGAATACATGCATCATGTTTTTTGAATCGTAATTTTTGCCATGTATCATCGTAGTTTTATAGCGTTCGTCATTACGCTTGTTTACCCAATCCCAATACTCTTTATACTTTTTACAGTATACCGAATACCCGTCTTTGTTAAAGTAAAGCAGAGCAATGGGCTTCTCATTTTTTGGAATACTGCTCAGGCATACTTCATTAGACTTTTCTTTCCGCATTATACCAGAATATTGTAATCCGTCAGCATAAAACAAATTATAACAATCTCTTACATGCGATACCGCGGTTAATCCCATTTTCTTTTGATCCAGGTTTTTTGCGACTAAATACGTTTTTAAAGGAACGGCGTCTTTTCCTTCGTAAACAAAACAAAAATCCAGCACAGATTTTCTTTCTTCATCTACCGGATTCATTATCTTCTTTTCCAATCCATATGCTTTTCTTATTTGTGTATAAGCATAGTTGGCAAAAGTCTTCTCGCACAACTTAGACAGAAAAAACTCAGGCTTCACTTCGTTCATTATGGAATGCTTTTGTAACACGCAGCCTTCTGGTACATTCAGCATTTCAAGTATATTGGGATTGTTTTTTGAAAGCAACTCCATAAACCTTCTCAATTCATAGTATACAATATCATTGCTAGCATTATTAACCTGTTCGGCATATTCCAATCCGTAAAACAAATTTTTAGGTAGTACAAACACACCTCTTATATCTATGTCAGATTTTGGAGTATCCAGTCCATACGCCCTGCTTCCGGTGATGGTTTCAAATATTAATAATCCGTTATCTTTTATCCAGTCAATAGTCAGCTTTTGCATACAGCATTTTTAAAAAGAATTCATTTAATAACGACATATCAGTTTGGTTTACACCAAGATTTTGCTTCGATGCTTCGAGCTTTTTCAGTAATTCCAGCATCCATTCTTCCATCATACTGTCCTTACTATACAGATACTTTTCGCCTACACCTGACTTCAGTTGTATCAACTTCCTTAGCTGGGTGTTTATTTTTTCATCTGAATACTGCATCAATCCTTCTATGTGCATGGGCAATACAGATTCGTCATGTATGATCCAGTTACAGGAGAGTAAAGACCTTACCAGGTAAAAGAAACTTTTCAATCTGTATTCATCCTTTTCTTTTATGTCCTCCCAGAACTTATGAGTTAATGAATAGTGATGAAAGAAAGCCGCTGTTGGCGAGTAATAACTTTCAATCAACTTTTTAAACTCGTCCTTAAATCCCGGCGCTGCATAATATTCAAACGGAGACTGAAACCGTTCTATCAGCGGGACATTTGATTTCTTTAACAAATTCAGACATTTTTTCAAATCCCATCCTGTTATGTCCAGATTATCATCCATATATTCAATCGTGTCTTTGTGCTGGCTTAACGACAGGTACCAATCCGTTTCATGTATATAAACAAACCTCACATCATAATCGCTGTCCGGGGAAGGGAATCCCCATGCCCTGCTGCCCGTTTCACAGGCATAGAGGACTTTAATTTGCTTTTTTTGCTCTATTTGAAATAATGTTGATGCTATATCTTTCATGTGTTATTTGATTCAGGTTACTGTATTTCGTCTATTAACTTCAACACATTTACGAACCCTTCCTTACAGTACAAGTAATTATCATATAAGAGTTTAAGGAGCCCTTCGAATTCGTTTTTTAATTCCAATAATCTTTTTTCATTCGTAATGTTTTCTTGTGCGATACTACTAAACTTGGCGGTTAAAATTCCTGCCCAATCATCAGTGAATTGAAAATGTACAATCCTATGCCGGTATTCCAATATTTTTTTGAAACAACTCTCATAAAATTCTATGAGCCATAAAAAGTGTTGCGAATTTTTATTTAATTTACTTTTATCTGATTTTTTTAAGCCTTCTATATATTTATAGAAAGAAACAGTATTTTGATTGAGGTTTAAATTCTCAAAGTTGTACAAGAGGATAGTCATTCTGTCCCAAAAACTGAAGATTCTTTCAAAGCCAAACCCTATATAAAGCAGATATTGATTATCATAATTGTTCATGGTTGGCATAAAAAAGGTGCCATCGTTTCCATCAATTCTCTTTGACAAAAAGTTAGTTGTATACTTAAAATAATATGTTGCTTTTAAGAAGCAGTCTTCTATTTGCCAATGACAATTCGCTATCTCATAATAATAATTTAAATGGAATAATCCTTTATTACTTTGAGTGTTTATTCGCTGCTTCCTAATTACATTGGCATAAAATGCAACTCCTATAATAGAATCATCATATTCTTGTTCATCAATATGTAAGAGGTTTAGTTGTTTTTTTATTTCGATCTTATTTTCGCTTAAAGAATCTAACACTTGAGTTTGAGATTCATGAAATGAAGGAAAAAATGTCAATCCAAAAGGGCTAAATGTAGTAGCAACAAAAGTTAATTCTTTATTCTTGATCGGAGAACAAATAATTGAACCTATTTTGAAAGAGTAATCTACACTGCATTTTTGTTCAAGTTTATATTTCTCTTCACCCTCTTTTGGATCTATGCCCTTATGAATTTCCCGAACAATAGTGGGAGTTTCTTTCCAACTAAATTTTACGCTAACTAATTCTACATCACATTTTGTTCCCAAATTGTCAAAAGGAAGCGCGTCAAAAAAAAGAAATTTATGTGCGTAAAATTGACTTCTAAAATAATATTCAGAGCAACTTTGAAATGACATAATTAATTCTTCTTTTTCAGTTTTGGAAATGCTCTCTATATTAATCATTTATAAACATTTTATTTTGTAGTTGTAAGCTATTGACTATTTATGTATTGTTTTATAAATGGCTGCCAACCTTCCAAAGGCCGGCAACCATAATCACTATTTCTT
>CAYVEI010000361.1:0-3286 GCA_964450515.1 uncultured Terrimonas sp.
GGGTTGGTGCAATCATTCCAGGATGATTTCCCGGATCTGGCCTCAAACATGCGCCCTATCTAAAACGGGCATCTTTTGACTGGATATTTATTTTTTCAGGCGTACATCATACGCATAGTCTTTTACTGATACTATCATCACTTCTTTGATGCGCGAGTGCAAAGGGTTAATTACATAATTAAATTCATCAGAGATGATAGCAGAAGGAAGTTTTAATATCAGTGATCTCGCTGAAAGCAATAAGTCATCACCAAAATCCCTGGATTCCTTTGGGTGTGGCCATGAAGTCCAGTTACCCGGGAGCTTGCCCAATACGATAGTTTCAATGGCATCATCCGGTACCTCAAGGCAGGTAAACGACAAAGCCCGGGGAATATCATCAATAGAAACATGCGCAGTATATTCAAGCAGACTTAATGCGCGGGTTTCTGCAGCATAGATGCAGGAAGTGCCGGGGTTGTTCCATCTCCCCCCGTTGAGCCTGGCGCCCTCTCCGGAAAGGTCGCGGGCATGTTTGGTTTTTCCGATCCGGTATACAAGCATGAGTGCGGATTAATAAACGCCGTATTCAATTCTGCCGAGTTCGTTTTTAACCTCCTGTATCCCATAAAGCGTATCCATCATATCAATAGGGGATTTATCCCCCAACGCTTTACTGGGACGCTTAAGCCAGGCGGTTAGGCGATCCCTGTCTTCAAATACTACCAACCCGTAACTGAACACATCTGCGAGGAGCATAATGCGTTCGCTGGTCAACTGGTCAAATTTTTCTTCCGGTTTTTTAGAGAGCAATTTGGCTCTTGATACTGATAGTATGCGTCCGAGCGTATCATAATCCAGATTGATGGCATCCTTGATGCCCACAAGGTAAAGTTTGGATATACCCCTTTTTATGTAACCTATCTTAGTCGCTGAAGACAACCTGTACAGGTCGGATAATTTATGCGCAAGGTCGGCGGATTCTTGCATAGTATAATTTTAGACTAAAGATAGTGTTTTTTTGGATGAAGTCAGTTTTTTGTTTGCCTGGTTCCTGCCGGTTCTCTCTTGCTGCTGCTTCAAATTTGAGTTGTACGATTTTTTCGTACAACTGGCTTCCCTCTTTGGCAAGCTTCTTTTTTAAGTTGCTTCGATACCTTTTGGGAATACTGTTTCCGGTAAGTATTTCAATTACATCTATTACCGAAAAGAACCATTGTTCATTTTCCTTGTCCCAATGAGTGCGGACTTTCTTGCTTTCAAAAATTTTGATGTTTCTCATGTAACAAATATAAAAAAATATTCAGGTAGCTGTATCCGCCTCTTAATAGACAATTTAATGATCACAAGGCAGCAGGGTTTGGCTATGTACAGGACAATGCTATCAACCCTGCGCCAGGGACTTTCGATGGCTTTATTTATTTGTTCCTAACTTTGATAGATGGCTATTTTCAAAAAATACCGGATGGATAAAACAGCTTTCAGCATTCAGACATTTGATGAAGCGGATGATGCCATGCGGGATTACAGTAATCATACATTCCGGGAACGGTTACACATCTATTGGTATCTTACCAGCATTGCCTACAAATTTGATTTGAACAACCCGCCCAAAATGGATAAGACTGTTTTTGGCATGAGAAAACACCAAAGCTGATGCCTGATATTTTCCAGGAAGATTTCAGAGACTTTT
Source organism: uncultured Terrimonas sp. (assembly GCA_964450515.1). GTDB lineage: Bacteria > Bacteroidota > Bacteroidia > Chitinophagales > Chitinophagaceae > Agriterribacter. Next base: position 1,673 of record CAYVEI010000361.1, read on the forward strand.
TACAAGCACTTAATGACCATGAAGTAAGATATATTATGGTCGGTGGTCTGGCTGTGGTGCTTCATGGACATGCAAGAGTGACGGGCGATATGGATATTTGGGTAGACTGCACAGAAGATAATTATAAGAAACTGGCAAAAGCTTTTGAACAGTTTCACATGCCGGTATTTGATATGACATTAGAACGCTTTTTAAATATAAGCGCGAATGATGTTTTTTCATTTGGCCGCAACCCGGTGGGTATTGATGTAATGACAGCGGTAAAGGGTTTGAATTTTGAAGACGCCTATAAACTTTCAACAATATTTGATGATGATGGACTATTCATAAGGGTGCTGCATATCAATCACCTTATGGAAGCCAAGAAAGCTGCGGGCCGTTTAAAAGACCTCGATGACATCCAACAGCTCCGGAAAAGAAAGGGCAAATAAAATAGAGGCTTATGCCGCATTGAGTAAGGTTTCAGTATCTGGCAACGTCTGTTTCTCTCCTGCTGTGCTAAGCGGAGACGCCTAGCACAGCCCTCTTATCGCCTCCGGCGATTTTCGAACACCGGCAGGTGCAAAGGGAAATAATTAAGCCATAAAAATTTCAATTCCTGTTTATAATGCCGGCGTGACAGGGAATCGAGGGAAAGCATGGCCAATATTTAATTTACAATAACCATAAAGCAGTAAGCCTGCTATGCATAGGGTAATGCTACCAAACCTGTTTAAAGAAAATAAGCTTCAGCAACTTATTTTCTTGATTCCAAAACATATTCAAATCCATATTTTTTTCCAAGTTCCCGACTGACATAATTAACACTATCGCTTAATTTGTGAGTTAAAGATTGGTCCTCTTTTAATTCATTAATGAATTCAACAAAAGCATTTTGTTCTTCAGTGCTAAGATTATACCAGCCTGTGCTATACATCTTCAGGTATTGAGAACCCATTTTATCCCAAAGTTTCCTTTGATGTTGCAAAAAAGCCATGTTTGCAGCCACAACCTTGAAAGTTGTATCAACCTCTTGGAATGTTTCCAGTTTGTGTATTCCCCGGTCGATAGACTTTATATATTTTCTGTACAATATGTTGAGGGAATCAATTTGTTGCCTCTGCAAAGGAATGCGACCATTGTCAGTAAACGCCTTTGTTAGTTTTTGATTATAGTTATCGAATGGGTCACCATATTTATCAATGTCTATATTAATGCTGTCAATCCGTGATAATATATATATCCCCTTTTGACTTGTATCTTTTCTAACCTGGCATGAGTTGAGAATAGTGATGTTGATAAACACAAAAAGGATAAATATAAGTCGTAACATTTTGGAACTTTTACCTGCAAATAAAAGCAAAATCAACCATCTACACTCAACTGCCGCATATCTTCTGTCCATTTTTTGTGCGGCTGTTCCCCGCTGTCCTAAGTTCCCCGCTTCGCTAAGCGTCTTTGCTTAGCGCATTCCTCTTATCACCCCTGGCCAGTAATTTTCACCTCCCTGATATATAATTGTAGCCATTGTCTAAACGATAAATGACGCAGGCTGAAATAAACATTATCAATCCCCCCTCAAACAAAAAAAATCCATCCCGGAGAACCGGAACGGATTTGTGTAGGTTTATATTC